>WGDP01000042.1 GCA_015493215.1 Bacteroidales bacterium
AACCATCAGCAATAAAAGGGATATGGATATCCGGTACCGGTTCAACATGAACATGCATTTTAAAAAACACAAAATTAGCAAAAAGTGAGATTGTTTTACCAGACAATTGATTTTACAAGAAAATAGAATACCGACTGCAATAATTATTTTGATTTGACTGATTATTTGTTTTGTTATAAACATCATTTTAATCAGTCTGGCCAGTGTACTATTAAATAAAACACATATCTTTGTATTTAATATAACTAAATATATTCAATGTGTAAATAACGGTAATAATCAAAAATTAATATCATGTTTGGATTAAAAAACGAATTTATAATGGCTCCCGTAAAACTTGGCTACAGCGATGGGAGCGGAGTGGTAACTCAAAGGCACCTCGACTTTTATAATGAGCGTAGCAAATACATAGGTGCAGTAGCGTTGGAACCTTTGTATATGGATGCCGGACTGCGTGAGCTACCCACCCAATTGGGAATTGACCATGATGATAAAATTGATGAGTTAAAAAAAATTACAGATTTGTTGCACAACAATGGTGCAAAAGCCATTGCTCACCTAAATCATCCCGGGCGTATGGCAAATCCTAAAATTCCGGGAAACTATCATTGGTCTTCAACCGATAAGCCTTGCGAAAACGGTGGGGCTGTGCCCGTTATGATGGATAAACCGATGATGCAAAAGGTTGTTGACATGCATGTTAATGCTGCTTTAAGGGCAGTAAAAGCAGGTTTTGATATAATTGAAGTGCAATTTGGACACGGCTATTTGATGGCCCAGTTCCTGTCGCCTGCCGTGAACAAACGAACAGATGGTTATGGCGGTTCGTTCGAAAATCGCGCACGTTTTCCCATGGAAGTTTTTCGTGCTGTTCGTAAAGCAGTTCAAATTCCTTTGATGGTTCGATTAAGTGGTGATGAGATGATTCCGGAGGGTTTCCATTTGGATGATATGGTTACTTTTTCAAACATGCTTCAGCAGGCAGGTGCCGATGCCATTCATGTGGTGGCCGGAACGGCCTGCTCAAATCCGCCCTGGTTTTTTCAACACATGTTTGTGCCCAAAGGAAAAACCTGGGAACTGGCCGGAGCGTTAAAAAAACAGCTTTCCATTCCGGTTGCTTTTGTGGGCAGGATAAATTCGTTTGCTGATGTCGATTTTATAAAAGAAAAATACCATGCTGATGCCATTGCTTTGGGAAGAGCTATGGTTGCCGACCCTGATTTTGTGGGTAAGTATCTGGGGCAGGTTGATGATTTGCTGCGTCCTTGCCTGGCATGTTCCGAAGGATGTCTTGGTGGTGTTAAAAGCGGAAAAGGCCTTGGCTGCGTGGTAAATCCAAGGGTAAACACGGGCTTGAAACAGATTGAAAAAACCACAAACGTTAAAAGCTATGCTGTGGTTGGAGGCGGTTTGGCTGGTATGGAAACAGCCATTGCTTTGAAAGAAAAAGGACACAAAGTTGACCTGTATGAAAAGGATGCCCTGGGCGGGCAGTTTAACCTGGCGTGGTTGCCGCCAAAAAAAGAGAGTATGAAAGAGCTTGTTGATTATTATGTTGCAGAAATAGAGCGTCAAGAGGTTCTGGTTTTAAAGGAGGAAGCAACAGGTGAAAAAATATTGAACAACCATTATGATGGCGTGATTATGGCTACGGGGGCAGTTCCTGCAGTTCCTCCCATAAAAGGCTTAAAACAGTTTTATTGGACCGAATTTTTACACGATGACCAGCTTCCTGAAAATAAAAAGGTATTGGTAATAGGCGGTGGCCTTATCGGCCTTGAAGTGGCCAGTAAATTAATTGATAACAACAATGAAGTGATAGTGGTGGAGATGCTGGAAGAGATGGCACGAGGTATGGAGATGATTGAAAAAGCCATGACCTTGAAAAAGTTAAAAGAAAAGAAAGCTGTTTTGCTTGTAAATCATCGTGTGGTAGAGATTGATGGTGAAAAAGTTATTGTGCAGGGTAACGAGGATGAAAAGGTTTTTGAAAAGGTTGACAGAATTGTGGTGGCAACAGGAATGAAACCATATATTCCTTTTACTGTGGATAAAGAAATTCCTGTTTACACCATCGGCGATGCTTATAAAGTTGGTAAGGCACAAGATGCCATTAGGCAGGCATATGAAGTGGCTCTTGAATTATAATGCGGTTAATATTTAGCCCAATTTGTGATATGTTGCATTTAATGAGGTGGTTAAGATGCGATTTGGTAACTATTGTTAATAACTTGTTTTGATTTAACAATTAATTAACACACAATTTGGTTGCTTATTTTAGTACTTTACACATCTTTGTAACATTAAACAATTATAAAACATAAACAATTGGAAACACTTTACATTGGAATTATTGTCATTCTGTTTTTACTGGCAGCCTCCGATTTAATTGTTGGAGTGAGTAATGACGCAGTAAACTTTTTAAATTCTGCCATCGGTTCAAAAGTTGCTAACTTTAAAGTAATTGTGGCTGTTGCCGCAGTGGGAATTTTATTTGGTGCCGTATTTTCAAGCGGAATGATGGAGGTAGCCCGAAAAGGAATTTTTCATCCCGAGATGTTTTATTTCCACGAGATTATACTAATATTTCTTGCGGTAATGATAACCGACGTTATTTTGCTTGACACCTTTAATACCATGGGGATGCCTACATCAACAACGGTTTCCATTGTATTTGAACTGCTGGGTGCCGCTGTTGCCATGGCTACCATTAAAATTACCGATGGCGATGCTGCATCTTTAGGGCAATACATTAACTCGGGGAAAGCCCTTGCAATTATTTCCGGAATATTGGTCTCGGTGGCCATTGCTTTTACCGTGGGCGTTGTAATTCAATACATTGTGCGTTTGGCATTTTCATTTAAATTCCATAAGCGCATTAAATATATTGGTGCCATTTGGGGAGGTATCTCACTTTCGGTAATCACCTACTTTTTGGTTATTAAAGGGATGAAAAATGTTGAGTTTATTCCGCAGGATTTTAAAACTTTTGTTCAGCAAAACACCTTCCGTGTAATGCTGTATAGCTTTTTTGGCTGGACCATATTGCTACAACTTTTCAACTATCTGTTTAAGCTTAACATTTTAAAGTTTATAGTGTTGGCAGGTACCTTTGGACTCGCCATGGCCTTTGCCGGCAACGACCTTGTAAACTTTATCGGTGTGCCCATTGCAGGCTATAATTCATGGCAGTTTTTTCATGCTGCACAGGGTGCCGACCCCAACAGCTTTTTAATGACCGGCCTGGCAGGAAAAGTTCCAACAAATACCCTCTTTTTAGTTGGTGCCGGTGTTATTATGATTTTGACGCTCTATTTTTCCAGAAAAGCAAAAACGGTTATTAAAACCTCAGTCGATTTAAGCCGTCAGGAAGAAGGTGAAGAGCGTTTTGGTTCATCGTGGATAGCAAAAGTGCTGGTTCGATACAGCATTAAGGCAAGCGAAAACTTTAGGCGGGTTGTTCCAAAACCTGTAATGGCTGTTATGGAAAAACAATTTGAACCCTATCGTGAAGAACTGCCCGACCATGAAGTTGCCGCTGCATTTGACCTCGTAAGAGCATCAGTGAACCTGGTTGTGGCCAGCGTTCTAATTGCTATCGGAACTTCACTTAAGCTGCCTCTGTCAACTACCTATGTTACTTTTATGGTGGCTATGGGAACATCGCTGGCCGATAATGCCTGGGATAGAGAAAGCGCTGTGTACCGGATTACAGGTATGTTTACCGTAATTGGCGGCTGGTTTTTAACAGCTTTAATTGCCTTTACCGTTGCTTTCATTATTTTGTATATTTTGAATTACCTATCTTTCTTTGGTGTTTTGCTGATGGTTATTGTTGCCGCTGTTGTTGTGTACAGGTCGCATGTTTATCATAAAAGAAAAACCAACGAAGAAACCGACGAAGACCTAAGTTCCTTTTCCGACGAAACTATCGTTGACAAGTCGATGGATACTATTCTTCTTACTTTGGGCAGGATTGTCGATACATGCGATATTGCGCTGGAAGGCCTCGAAAAGGAGGATATGAAAAAGCTTAAAAAGGCTAAAAAGGCGGTTAAAAGCATGACTGTGAAAACCAAATACCTGAAAGACCATATAAATGTTATTGTTGAAAAACTCCAGGAGGATTCAATCGGTTCTGCTTCCTACTTTGTTCAGGTAATCGACTATTTGCGCGAAATGGTTCATAGTGTAGAGTATGTTGTTATTCCGGTGTTAAACCATGTGGACAACAACCATCGTCCGCTTAAAAAAGAACAAATTGCCGAATTAAAAGAAGTTTATGCTCAACTGGAAAGTTTGATTCAGGCTGTGGCCAGAAGTGTTAAATCGCGCGACTTTTCCTCACAGGATGAAATACTGGCCATGGTGGATAATTATTTGAAATTAATAGAATCGCTGCGTAAAGGACAAATCAAGCGTGTTAAAAACAATGTGGTGGGTACTAAAAATACAATCTTGTTCCTGAACATTCTCAATGAAAGTAAAAATTTGGGTTTACAGGTTGTTAACCTCTTTAAATCGCAGCGTGATTTTGTTAATTTTAAAAATGAATAACGTTCCGGTGTGAAGTTAAATTGTAAAACAGCTCATGGCTTAGGTCATGGGCTGTTTTTATATAAAGTTTTTGTTTGGCTTGATAAAGGTATCCCCACTACCAACCCCGTCTTTTTTGAGATAGCAATACGCTCTATGTTTGCGCTCAAAAATCAACAAGATGTTTACAATATCCTCCAGCAACAGGTTTCACCTCTATGTTCATCCCACTGATATGCGAAAAAGTTTTGACGGGCTCT
>WGDP01000043.1 GCA_015493215.1 Bacteroidales bacterium
AGAGCCCGTCAAAACTTTTTCGCATATCAGTGGGATGAACATAGAGGTGAAACCTGTTACTGGAGGATATTGTAAACATCTTGTTGATTTTTGAGCGCAAACATAGAGCGTATTGCTATCTCAAAAAAGACGGGGTTGGTAGTGGGGATACGTGTATTCTTTTGGAAAGCAAAATATAAATACCTCTTTAACTCCCCCCCTGCTTTCGCTGAAACGGCTACGTGCAGGCAGACCTTTTCCCATCCAAAAGGAAAAGCCCACCCCTTTATCACCTCCAAGGAGGGGAACAATGGAACATATTGTCTGATTTCCATCGTTTTACCCAAAAAAAAAGGTTTGACTTTAAACAGTTTCATCAGGTTAGTCGGTCAATATTTTGCAACCTGACAAAAAACAGAATAAACGAATTTACAAGAATGTAGCCTCTCCTGTAGCATGATTATACATGGCCCCGACAATATCTATTTGATTTTTTTCATACAAATCAAGCAGTACCGGACTTTGGCTTTTAATATCTTCGATGGCTAGTTCCACATTTTTAACCGCAACCTTGTTTACAAAATCGAGGTTTTTAGTACTTTTATCAGCCATTTCGAGAGCATCCGTTTTTTCCATGGCCAGCTTAATATGTTTCAACGAAGCGGTAAGGTTGCCGAGCTTAACATCGTCGATGGCACCTTTTACAGCACCACACGAAGTATGCCCAAGCACGACAATGAGCTTTGACCCCACCACCGCACAGGCGTATTCCATACTTCCCAGAATATCCTGATTGATAATATTACCTGCAATGCGGGCAATAAACAGGTCACCAATTCCCTGATCGAAAACAATGGAAGGCATTACCCTTGAGTCGATACAGCCTAAAACAATGGCAAAAGGATGTTGCGAGTCGATGGTTTCGCGGATGTGCCAGTCGTGGTCGCGTTCTATGGTATCTTTACTCAAAAAACGTTTATTTCCATCCTTTAACATTTGTAATGCCTGAGCAGGAGTAAGATTTTTTAAAAAATCTTCACTCATAACCACCTTGTTATTATCCATATTAATTTATTTTATTAAGTTCTTTTTCCAGATAAGCTTCAACCTCTTTAGTCGAATTAAAGCACTCCTCCCGACTTACAAGGTCAGGTACGATATCAATTTTCTCAAACATAGTTTTAGGCTGGCCGTTCAGTCCCAGAAACAGTACCTTAACATTTTTATTCAGTAAATCGGTAACCGCTTCTTCCATGGCATACAAGCCGCTTTGGTCAACATAAGTAACTTTGTCCATTCTAAAAATTACAGCTGAAACAGCCTGAGGCACTTCCTCCATCCTGCTTTTAAACCCGGCAATCATTCCAAAAAACAAGGGGCCGTCAATATGTTTTATAAAAACCTTGTCGCCCAATTTGTTAACCAATCCTTTTTCATCTTCCCATGTACCCTCTTCCTTAAATTGCTTCAATGGTTTCAAATTACTGCTTCCTTCTACAATGTCTGCTGTTTCTTTCATAAAGACAAAAGCTGCCAGCACAACACCTGCTGCAACGGCCACCAAAAGGTCAACAAAAACAGTAAGCAGCAAAACAATCAACATGATAACCGCTTCCGAACGCGGTACAGAACGAATATGGCGTAACCCTTTGTAATCAATGATGCCAATCCCCACCGTTACCAGAATTCCTGCCAGCACGGCATTGGGGATGTGTCCTACCAACTGCCCCAGTCCAAGCAAAATACCTGCCAGCAACAGCCCTGCAACCACACCCGACAAACGGCCTCTTCCACCCGAATTAATATTGATAACTGTACGCATGGTAGCGCCGGCACCAGGCAAACCACCAATAATTCCGGCTGCCATATTACCAAGCCCTTGACCAATCAGCTCTTTGTTACTGTTATGCTTGGTTTTGGTAACGTTATCGGCCACCACCGAAGTTAATAACGAGTCGATGCTTCCCAATGCCGCCAAGGTAAAGGCATATTCAAATATCCTTACCAATACTTTTGGGTTTATCAATGCTTTTACAAAGTCAAAATTAACATCTGGTAAACCGGTGGGCAAGGCACCTTTAGAGTTAATCTTAAGGAAAAGTCCGTCAGGAATCAAATAATAGGCAGCAATGGAAACCAATACTAAGGCAACCAAAGTGGCAGGAATTTTTTTGGTAAAATAGGGTAATGCGTAAATAAGAACGACCGTTATAACAGCAATTCCCACCGAATAAAAGTTGACCAGCTCAGGTATTCGATG
>WGDP01000044.1 GCA_015493215.1 Bacteroidales bacterium
GAAAGTAAAAGACAGGGACTTTTTCTTTCAGGCGATATCATATAAATGTATCTTGGTTTAACATGATCACCTGTCTTTTCCCATTTAAATTCTATAAAACAAAAATAGAATTAAATGAACCTTTCTTTTTTGATTTTGCAAACATACGAGGGTTGAACAAAATTTATTGAACCCCTTCAGGGTTCTTTTCATGCATTGTCATCATAACCACCGGTTTCACCGATGGTTATTCATGTTAAACCACTTCGTGGTTTGGTATTGCATTCCCCAGGAACCATCCTGCCCGCTCCGCAAAAGGCAACTTTTGAACTTTTGAACTTTTGAACCTCTGAACCTGTAAAAAGTGACTAAAGTATCTAACCATAAAGCAATGCAGCAATGTAACAGTTGAGCAATCGAACAGTCGAACAGTCGAGCAGTCGAACAGTTGAACAATTGACTTCTAATGCGCTTCCAGCCAATCTTTTCCGGTGTTCATATCCACAACCAGGGGAATATCCAGATTGATGGCGTTGAGCATCTTGTCTTTTACAATGGCTTTGA
Organism: Bacteroidales bacterium; assembly: GCA_015493215.1. Taxonomy (GTDB): domain Bacteria; phylum Bacteroidota; class Bacteroidia; order Bacteroidales; family F082; genus B16-G9. The sequence continues at coordinate 544 of WGDP01000044.1, forward strand.
GTTGTTCTACTTCATCAAGATGTGCATCAAATACCAGTTCATCGTGTACCTGCAAAATCATTTTGCTGCGCAGGTTGCCGGCACGCATCTCGTTGAAGATATTAATCATGGCCACCTTAATCATGTCGGCCGACGAACCCTGAATGGGTGCGTTGATGGCGTTTCGCTCGGCGTAACCTCTTACCACGCTGTTGGCTGAGTTGATGTCGGGCAGGTAGCGTCGGCGTCCCAAGATGGTTTCAACATAGCCGTGCTCACGGGCAAATTGGATGGATTGCTCCATGTAAGCTTTCACACCCGGATACTGCTCAAAGTAGTTGTTGATGATTTCCGCTGCTTCTTTACGGGGAATGCCAAGCCGTTCGGAAAGTCCAAAAGCCGATATGCCGTAAATAATGCCGAAGTTGACCATTTTGGCGTTGCGGCGCATCTCTTTGGTAACCATGCCGGGCGATACGCCATACACCTTGGAGGCTGTGGCAGTGTGAATGTCCATACCTTCACGAAATGCCTCCGTAAGCCCTTTATCCTTACTTAAATGAGCAATGATGCGCAACTCAATTTGTGAATAGTCGGCAGCAAGCAACAGGTACTCTTTGTTGCGCGGAATAAAAGCTTTTCTGATTTCCCTGCCCCGCTCGGTACGGATGGGGATGTTTTGCAGGTTGGGATTGTTGGAGCTGAGCCTTCCGGTGGCAGCCACCGCCTGATTGTACGAGGTGTGCAGCCGTCCGTCGCGCGAAGCCACCAGGTTGGGCAGTGCGTCAACGTAGGTGTTTTTGAGTTTGGTAAGCGAGCGGTATTCCAAAATAAGCTCTATTATGGGGTGCCGGTGTTTGAGTTTAACCAACACATCTTCGCCGGTGCTGTATTGTCCGGTTTTGGTTTTCTTGGGCTTGCTGGAGATGTGCAGCCGGTCGAACAGCACTTCGCCCAGTTGTTTGGGAGATGCAATGTTAAATTCAACGCCGGCCATTTCATAAATTTCCTGTTGGATTTTTTCTACCTCCACCGCCAGCTTACTGCTGAACTCTTTCAACGCTTTGGTGTCGAGTTTTACCCCTTCCGCCTCCATGTTGGCCAGCACGGGAATCAGCGGCATCTCAATGTCGGTAAACAGTTTGTCGGTTCCGGTTTCTTTTAGTTTCGGTTCAAAAACCTCCTTAAGTTGAAGGGTGATGTCGGCATCTTCGGCGGCGTATTCGGCAACAATACCGGCTTCAATGTCGCGCATCGACTTTTGGTTTTTGCCCTTTTTGCCAATTAAGGTTTCGATGGAAACAGGTTTATAGTTCAGAAACACTTCCGCAAGATAATCCATGCTGTGTTTCATGTCGGGCTGTAACAGGTAGTGCGCTATCATGGTATCGAATAGCGGCCCTTTTACATCCACATCGTACCATTTAAGCATGGAGATGTCGAACTTGATGTTTTGCCCTATTTTCCGAATCTTTTCATCCTCAAGTGCTTTTTTAAAAATGGCGACGGTTTCTTCGGCTTCGTGGTAGTTTTCCGAAACGGATACATACCAGGCCTGGTGGGGTTTAATGGCAAACGACATGCCTACCAGCTCTGCTGTTCCCGTGTCAACGCCGGTGGTTTCGGTATCGAAGGCAAAGGCCTTTTGTTTTTCTAACAATGCAGCAAGTTCTTTGGCTTCTTTATCGGTTTTTACATGGTGGTATTGATGGGGAACCTCACGGATGGTTTTTATGCCGTCTTCTTCCGGTTTGTTGTTATCGCCGGCAGGCATGTTAAAGAGGTCGCCCTGAAGTGCTTGCTGTTCTCTCCCTTTTTTTAAGGAGAGGTCGGTAAAAAAGCGTTTGGCAAAGGTTTTAAATTCCAGCTCGTCGAAAAGTGTTTTCAGGTAGTCTTCGTCGGGTTCGGTGTATCGTAAAGCCTCTTCCTGAAATTCGATGGGGACATTTAAGATAATGGTGGCCAGGTGTTTGCTCTCCATGGCCTGGTCGGCATATTTTTCAAGGTTTTCTTTGAGCTTTCCTTTGAGCTTATCGGTGTTTTGCAGCAGATTTTCGATGCTGCCGAATTCTTTAATGAGCTTGCTGGCCGTTTTTTCGCCAATGCCGGGCACCCCGGGAATGTTGTCGGAAACATCGCCCCAAAGGCCCAGGATGTCAATCATTTGCTCCGGCCGGTCGATGCCGTATCTTTTCTTCACTTCATCCACGCCCCACACTTCTGCTTTGTTGCCCATGCGGGCCGGTTTGTACATTTTTATGTTGTCGGAAACCAGCTGGGCAAAATCTTTGTCCGGAGTCATCATAAAAACTTCAAAACCTTTCTTCTCGGCTTCCTTGGCAAGGGTGCCGATTACATCATCGGCTTCGTAGCCGTCAACGTATAACATGGGGATGTTAAATCCTTTGATGATGTCTTTTATCCACGGGATGGAAGCAGCGAGGTCTTCGGGCATCTTTTCGCGGTTTGCTTTGTAATCGGCAAAATCCTCCTGTCGCAGTGTGGGCGCCATGGTGTCGAAGGCTACCCCGATGTGGGTGGGTTTTTCGTTTTTAAGAATGTCGTAAAGGGTGTTGATAAAACCCAGCATGGCCGAGGTGTTCAGCCCTTTGGAATTAATACGCGGATTGCGGCTCATGGCAAAATAGGCACGATAAATCAGCGCCATGGCATCCAGCAGAAAAAGCTTTTTTTTTGGTTCGCTCATTGATAAATGGTTTTGAGCAAAGATAGGAAAAGAATATTTTATTTCATTTGAATTTGAGAATTCATTTAATAGATCCTCAAAACCTGTATCCTACACCAAACTTGAGTGGAAACAATATCTGGCCGTCATAATTTTGAGTTTTAAACCGGTAGCCGAGGCCAATGCTAATATCGGTATAAATATGTTTGCTGTAAAGCCGCTGCCAGCCTGTAACAAGATAAACCGAAGGCGCAAAATCACTGTGAGTCATATTGTTTTCATACGAATGTTTATACCTGTAAGCTCCGCCAAGGGCTATGTAATTTGCCGACAGGCCATTTCCTGTTTTACCTTTAAGAATACGACGCCGGAGGTTGTAATACCATCGGCTTTCAAGGGAAAGTTCAGCGCCGTAATAGGTCCATTGATAACCACCGTAATGGGTATCATCAAGATGATTGAAGAAAGCAATTAATGTGGTGTTTATTGAAAATGGTGAGTTGCCAATCTTTCGCTCAAACGATAATGAGGGAGTAAAATAGAGCGATTTGCGGTAATCGGTGTAAGACAAATACAGCAATCCGTTGAGGTTGGTTTTAAACACATACTTTTCTGAACTGTAACACTTTAGTACAGGGCAGAGCTTTTCGTGGTTAAGTTTGTACTGATCCTTTGTAAAAGCAATGCCCAAATTGGTGTTGGTGCTAAAAGTAAAAGATGGTTTTGGTGAGCCGTCAACAACAGGAAGTCCCAATCCGGTTTTAATGCTAAAATCAACATAACCGTGTTTGAGAAAGCGTCGTTGCATTCCCCATTTGGCATAGAACGAATAGTAATTCTCAACCTCCGGATGTTCCTCTGTGAATAATGTATAACTAAGCCCTAACGCAACATAATTATCCGACATGTTTCTTGCTGTTTGCCTTTCTTTAATGCGTTTGTTTAGCCGATAGTACCACCTTGATTCAAGCGAAAATTGAAATCCTGATGACTCATCTTCCTTATAAATACCGTAATCAACAGAAAAGTTTAAGGTAAAAGAGGGGGCTATTCGTTTTTCAAATGCGGCATAATAAAAATTCTCCATCCCGTACGATTTTGTAATAACACCAATTTTAACCAGCCATGAGGTTTGTTCGTGCATCATAAACGCATACTCCATGGGGGTGAGGTATTTAAAAAGGGTGTCGGTTTTTGAAGTAGTAGTATCGCTGTTAACATCATTTTGCGAATAGGCCGGCGCTGCCTGGAATACCGTAATAAGCAAAAAAACAGCTGCTACAACTAGTCTGTTAATTTTTACAGGGATGATTGGAGTATTAATGGGCTGATTCATATTATTTTAATTTACAATGGTTAAGGTGCCTGTGTTTAATTTAATATCAATGAACGGATAATCGGTTTCGGCATTAAACCGGGCCTGAATTTTTGCGTTGTCTTTTTTAAGGATGTTTAATTTCATGGCATCAGGCTTATTGATTGCTGCATTGACAAGGTTAAACTTAAACGAGTATTTGGTAAAATCGCCGGTTTCGAGCATGAGTTTGGATTTGGTTGCCTGAATGATGGTTTTATCTGGATGATTCATACCGCCAATGTTAAGGGAAGCAAGATTTGATTGTATGGTTAGCGAGCCTGAAATGCCGTTTATATCAATGTCCGACTGATCGGTTATAAACCTGACGGTTCCCTCAATATTATCGACAGAAAGGTCGCCAAGATAGGAATTGATGTTGACAATGCCGGTTATATTTTTCAGGGTTACAGGACAAAATTTACTTTCGATGGACAGTGTTGAATGTGTGTTGCTGACATTAATCTTCCCAAAATAATTTTCAATATTTACGTTGCATGTTTCGGGAACTACTATGTTGTAAATGACTTTTAAATCGGATCGAGGCCTTGTTTCGCCACGGGCGATTTCAACATAATTTCGCAGGTAAAATGTTTTGCCGGAAACCCTGTTAACCAATTTCATCTTGTTGAGGTCGGATTCCGCTGTTTTTTTATCTTCGTTTTCAGCAACGATTTCTATTTTAACATCGATGGTGGGTTGGGCATGGGTGGTGCAATAAATTTCGGCTCGCTCACCGGTAAGTTGTAACGACATGTTCGGGACCCATTGTATTGATTTGTTGATTGTTTTGGTTACCACCGCAACTTTTACCTGAGCAACAGCCTTATTCAGCCCCAACAAATAAGGAATGGCAAGCAATAGTATCATATACAATTTAAATGATTTCATAAGGCGCATATTGTTTTATATGATTTGTTTAATCAAGCCGGCTTGTTCAAGCTCTATTTTGGTAAGCATAATTTTAAGCTCGGTGTTTGGCTCGTATTTGTTGAATTGCATAAGGATAAGTTGTTTGGTTTTTTCCAGTTGCTCAATTCTGGCTTTTATCTTTTTAAAATCAGGTGAGTTACAAACGGTGGGATGAACTTCGCAAATGGTTGACAGGATGGCTTCTGGTGTTTCATGGTTGTTCCATTGTGCAGGATTTTGAATGGTTACCCATTTTTCGGAATAGTTAATATTTTGGTGGCCGTTAAAATTATTTATGTAAACAAAGTAGCCGATGGCAAAAACGGCTGCGGCTACCGCACCCCATTTGATAAGTGCCAGCCTGATGTTTTTTCTTTTGTTGGAGTTGTTGGAAAGTTGTTGTTCAATATGGTTCCAGACTTTACGAGGAGGCTCGTGCTTAGTAAGTTGTGCCAGCTTTTCTTTTTTTGTCAGTTGGTTATTAATTCTGTTCCACACTTCATCGGACGGGTTTTTTGCGGGAAGCGATTGCAAAGCATGTATTAATATGTTTTGGTTCTTTTCCATTAGTCGATGGTGTTTTTCAGTTTTTCAACCAACATCCGTTTAGCTTTAAAGAGCTGGGTTTTAGAAGTGCTGATCGAGATGTTTAAGATTTCTGCTATTTCGTGGTGTTTGAAACCTTCAATTTCGTAAAGTGTAAAAACGGTACGATAGCCGGCAGGCAACGAGGCGATGGCTTTTTCAAGATATTGTATGTCGCTGATGATGCTCCAGTCGATGGTTGCAGCCTGGTTTGACTCATCAATGGCTGCGAAATGAATTTTATTTTTCACCTTTTTAATGGCAGCCCGGGCAATTATTGTATGAATCCATGTTCCCAGCCCCGAGTTGCCTTTAAACGAAGCAAGGCCCTGAAAAACCTGAAGAAATCCTTCCTGTAATGCATCGTTGGCATCTTCATAATTGTTGGTGATTCGATAGGCGAGGGTGTACATTTCCGTTTTGTATTTGTTGTACAAGGCTTTTTGCGCATGCCTTTCGTTGTTCAAACATCCCTGAATTATTATTTCTTCCTGTTGATTTGGCATGCTAATTTTTTTGCCTTTACCTATTAGTGATTGAAAACCCGGAAATGGTTGCCTAAAAGTAGGAAAAAATGTTAGAAAAGGGGGATTGCCTCAGATTGCAAGGATATGGCAGCTTGGCCTGAGGAAGATGATTGTTGTTGCTATCTGATGCTTTGTCGGTATGGTTACCAGGGTAAATAGTTGATATATAACTACAAACCTCCTAAAACCCAAATTTTGGTTAGGGTTTTAGGAGGAGGATTAGAGTGGAAAACTTATTAAAAGATTAAAATAATTTTTTGTAAGGTCATTGTAACGGTTGTTTTATTAGCCTTTTTTCTTAAATCCGAGGATGCGGTAGTTTATTGACGTTAAAAAGGATTTCCTGTCGCCAACTATTCCTGCTTCAAATCTAAGTTGCCAGTGTTTGTTGAGTTGAAATTGAGTACCCAACAGCATGTTCCACATTTGTGCAACCTGCTTGTCGATACCATACTCCACAACCGATTCCCCCTGCCGTTGATCAATAGCATCAACAATGGGCGTTAAACTTTTGTCGGCTAATTTTTTCTGAAATTCAGTGGCGTCGTTGTTATACCAATCCCAGTAGTTATTAACAATTTGATCCTTTTTATCCCATACTTCCGGAGGTAATGCTTCGCTTAGTTTTAAAGCACCCACCGTTTCCGATTGCATTTTTATGCGCATGGCACCAACCCAAATTGCAATATTCCTGTAGGGCCTCTTTTTAAAAGTAAAAGTGTGGCCAATTCTTATGCCCATTACATTTGCACGGGTAGCTTTATCAAGTAGTTCGGGTTTATTCCAGGTAAAGTTAAAATCACCCGAAATCCATACCGGTCCAATTCCTCCGGCTGCCAAAATACCAAAACCTGTTGTTGTGATACTTTGGTCAACTACCGATTGCATTTCGAAAGGTATATTGCCCAAATTTGTAATGTTAACTTCGGTATGTGATTGGCCATAGCCAAAAATTCCGTAAACATTCAGAAACGGAAATATCCAGATGTCAGGCCTTACGTTGATGGAGTAGGAAGTGTTTCTGTTTTCGCCAAAACCAAGAAGTTCCTCGCCATTTTTATCCACAATGGGCGTTAAATCGAAACTGTTTTCGGGTTTGTAGGCATTTTGAAATCCCAACCTGAGGTTGTCGATTAATATTCCCTGATCTGCCCAAAAAAAGTTCCCCATAAAGCCAATGGGATAAGGAATATCGAAACCTTTACTGTATGCACCTTGTCCCAAAAAGGGAAATACATAATTATACTTTACCTGTTTTAGGCTGTCCTCATAAGATTGATGTTTTTTCATCACTTTTTTTGATGTGTATTGTGCATGGCTTTCCATAGCACTCATCAAGAAAACTGCAACAAGCAGCATTGAAATTTTGTAAAACTTTTTCATTTGATTTGATTTTTTAATAAGCGTTTCTAATTAATTATTTTAGGAAGGTAAAATCATCAAAGAAATTAATTCTTTTTTTCGGGTTTTTTACCTGCTCCGATGGGAATATTAAGTTTTATGTAAAATGAACTGTTTTTGGTTCCTGGCATTCCCTTAAATACATTTACAAACCCGTAATAATATTTGGCTCCTATGGTCCATCCGGTTCCTTTAAAAAGCCTGTATCCGGTACCAACCATAATACCCGCATCTATTTTGTTAATTTTATCTTTATTGTATTCCTTGAAAGTGGCATCAGTTCCATCAATGTCGGCTTCAAACTCAACCCACGATTTATACATGAGCGTGAATTGCGGGCCGGCCTCAACATAAATATGATTTTTAAATTTATATCTGATTAATGCCGGAACCATGAATGAGTTTATTTTTTCGCTGTAACTACCTTCGATTCTATCGCCATTGTTGTGGTAGTATATTTTTGCTCCCAGCGTATCCAGGTCAGCATCAGAAAGATTGTCAACACCAAAGTTTGACTTTACCAACACTCCGGTGTAAAGTGACCATTGATTTTTTATACGGATATCAAAATAGAAACCCAGATTCCATTTGCGGGCATAGTCAGCGGTTTCAAGCCCTGAAATTTTTGTCCAGTTTATGCCACCTTCCAGACCGAACTCCAGACCGTCGGAATTTAGCTTGTCACCCAAAAGCAGTGTGATTAACACCTGCGACTGTGCCATGGATGCACTTACCAAAAAGAATAGTAAAAATAGAATTTTTTTCATCTGTTATTTTATTTATTAATTATTTAAGCCATGATGTTCCCACTACAACATATACCGCCCATTGTTCAGGCCCGCGGGCAATATCAAGTCCCATCTTAAAACCAAAAAGCCTTGCGATGAGATACCGGAATCCGGCTCCTCCATTCCACACAGACGAATTATCGGTTAACTCATCCAGCGATTTATATGCTTTTCCGAAACCACCGAATCCCACCACACTCCACCTTCGGGTAAACATAACCTCATGCTCGGTTTCCACTAAAGCGGTGAGTTCACCCTGATAGCGCATGGCCGGAACACCACGCAAATATACAAAAGGCATCATATAAAACGGACTGTCTCCGGTAGCCAATTGCGATTCCAGTCTGAAACCTGCTGTCCATCTGTTTTTTATCACCGGAAGATAGTAGTGTAAAAAGAATGTAAACCGGCCAAAATCGCGGTCGCTTCCAAGAATTTCAAGATATTGATCGTAAGTTAAGTTTACCCTTAATCCTTTGGAAGGTGAAAAGATATTGTTAAAATTCTCATACTCTGCAATAAAGCCGATGCCACTATTTACAAGATCCTTGTCCTGCGGATTGATGCCCGGAATTTCGCTCTCTTCAAAAAAAGTAGCAGTTGTCTTCATAAGCTGGTATTTGCCTCCCAGCATAAACCGGCTTTCTTTAATACGAAAAAGAACCTGCTGCAAAAGGAAATAGCTGTTGAGGTTAAACTTTGCCGGATGTTTGTCAAGCAGGCCATCACCCACTCCGTAGTATTTAAGTTTGATGTCGCCATAGCCAAAAGCTCCGCGATACCGTATATGATCTTCTTTCCAAAAACCGGCATACCCTACACCGGCAAACCATGTTTTGTTGGAGGTGATTCCTCCAGCTGCTCCAACCACATCGGGCATTTGAAACTTTTTGCCGGCTTTTTCTTTTTTCGGAATAAAAAAGAGCCCTGCTACGGCAGCACCGTAACCCACTGCCGGCTCGGTAATGGGAGAGACAATCGGCAAAAACCCATGAAGATTGTTTAAATAGTAACTTACATCAAGCGCATTATCCAGCGTGTCGATGAAAGTCTTCTGCATTTTTTGTGCAACACTGTTGGTTGAAGCCAACATTACTGCCATGCAAAGGACTGATGCTATTATAACTATTCTCTTCATTTCCGAAAAACTATTTTACAGTGTACACCTTACCTTCCATACAGGCAGAAAAGGCTTTGTTAAAATTAGTTATGTTTTTATTTTTAAAATTGTCTGACTGCGTCCTTATTTTACCGGTTAAAAATTGATAGATAACCTTGTCAGGCACTCCTTCACGCAGGTCAAGATAAATTTGATGTTTTTCAAACAGACTGGTCAGTTCTTCAAGATAAGCGGCTATTTCGCTTTCCGACAGGCTATCAATCGGTGTATAATGCTTTGGGTCAACCACCAAGTATTTCGTAAAGAGGCTTTACTTCGGCGTTTTCAAAAGCCAACACATTTTTCAGAAATATGTTTTCAAGCTCCGGATCAATATCAGGGTCATCATGTAAAATCCCACCTTTTAAAATAAGCTTTGATTTCATTACAAAGTTTTCCTGATTTAGTTTTTCTTCCGGAGTGAGGTTTTCGTCAGATTCTTTCATAGCGCGTTAAATTTTGTTAGAACAAGGGGTTAACTATTTCTTATTACAACTGTTTCCAAACAGCCTGTCCCAAAGCGATCGTTGATGAACGCGATTATATTTCCGGGCTTTCTTTTTATCCGCTTTCATCATCTTTTGTGTTGCTTCGGTTTGGTTTTTCCGGTGTGCTCTTACGGCAGCTTCATACTCTGCCATGTTTTTTTTCTTTTCTTTGTCTTTAAGTTTTATAACCGTTTTTTCTTCTTTGGTCAGTTTGGTTTTGTTTTGCAACGGAGCTGCTGTTTTACATGCCGAAACCATTAAAACCAAGGCACAAAGCAATGTTGGCAGAATAAAATATTTTTTATGTCCGGAATGAACCATATTTGATACTTGTTTAAGGTACAAACTTAAGAAATTATGTTCATCGAAATAAAACTTGTAATATTGCGTTTGAAAATTGATTATGAAAAAGATACTGATCATTCTTATATCCGCACTGCTGTTTTCGGCAGGGTCGTGTAACAAAGGGGTTGTAAATCCCAATGTTCCCATTGTGAGTATCGATATTACCATCGACCCCAATTCAACCCTGTTTTTCGACCTTAACGTGGCCGGTGGCTGGACCTATCTCAATGGAAAGCCCGGTGTGTATATTCCCTATGGCAGCCGCGGCATTATTGTTTACCGCATGGATATGAATACCTTTTTGGCTTACGAGCGTACTCCTCCAAACGAGCCAAATGCTTGTTGCAACAGCCAGACTAATGTTTGTACGGCGCTCGTTGTGGGCGACTATTATCCTTTTGTGGTTGATACTTGCAATAACAATAAGTACAGCATCTTAGACGGATCGTTGTTTGAAGGGACAGGCTCTTTTCCGCTTATTCGCTATCATGCCGATTATGACGGCGCCACTTTGCATATTTACAATTAGAACCTTAGTTTTCTGTGTTTTTGTTGTTTGTCACACTTCGACTACCTGCCCGTCCGGCAGGCGGGCGCTCAGTGTGACAGTCTTAACTACCTGCCTGACTGTGTCATTCAGGCGAGCGCTCAGTGTGACGATTTTAGACCAGACCTGTTATTGTACTACAAACTTAGCAAGTCGCTTATCTGATGCAGTAGATACTTTAACAATATAGGTGCCGGGTTGTAATTTGTTTATATCAAGTTTGTACGAACCGGTAGTGGTTAAACCTTCAATGTTTATTACACGCTGACCCGACATATTGTAAACTTCAATGGTATTAATTATTTGTTGGCTGTTGTTAATATCAACGGTTATAAAACTATTGGCGGGATTGGGAAAAACAGTAACTAATGCCACCGGGTTTTGATGTTCGATTATATTTACCCACGAGCTGTGCCACGCAACCAGGCCATA
>WGDP01000045.1 GCA_015493215.1 Bacteroidales bacterium
AGAGCCCGTCAAAACTTTTTCGCATATCAGTGGGATGAACATAGAGGTGAAACCTGTTACTGGAGGATATTGTAAACATCTTGTTGATTTTTGAGCGCAAACATAGAGCGTATTGCTATCTCAAAAAAGACGGGGTTGGTAGTGGGGATACAATAAATCGTAATTTTGGCACGACCCGACACAATTATCGCGACCCGTGGGAACAGCGAAGAAAAAAGTTATGCCTTAAGCTCCTTCATGGCAGCAAAATAACTTTTGGTTTCCTTTACCACCACAGGTGACAGCAACAGCAAAGCAATCAGGTTGGGTATGGTCATAAAAGTAATGGCCATATCAACAAAATGCCATACAAGGTCAAGGCCCCAAATTGAGCCGAAAAATACAAACAAGCCATAGAGAACCTGATAAGGTTTAACCGATTTTTCGCCAAACAGGTAAATGGAGGCTCTTGAGCCGTAATAGGACCATGCAATGATGGTTGAAAAGGCAAACATAAACAAGCCAATGGTAACAATGTGGTTACCAATGTCGGGCAAACCTATTCTGGAGAGTCCCATATTCATGGCGTTAACCGTCATACCAACCCCCTGAATGCCTGAGTTCCACGCGCCCGTATCAATAATCAAAAGGGCGGTTAGTGTGCATATAATCAGGGTGTCAACCAATGGCTCCAACGATGCTACCAATCCTTCGCGGGCGGCATATTCGGTTTTGGCGGCTGCATGGGCAATGGGAGCAGAACCTTGTCCTGCTTCGTTGGAAAAAAGGCCTCGCCGTACACCCCATATCATGGTCATCATAATGGTTGACCCTACAAAGCCGCCTGCCGCTGCCGTTCCGCTAAAAGCATCGTGAATAATAATATAAAACGAGTGAGGGATATTTTGATAGTTGGCACCAATGACCACCACTGCACTAATAAAATAGAGTACCGCCATAAACGGCACGAGATAGGAGGTTACATCGGCAATTCGTTTGATGCCGCCAATAATAATTAACAATGTTAATCCCGAAATAAACAATCCGGTTACCCAGTTGGCAATGCCGTAAGTGTGATGAAAAGCATTGGAAATGGAATTTGCCTGCGCCATGTTTCCCGTTCCCAAAGAGGCCAGCACAGTGGCTCCGGCAAAAATTATTGCCAGTACTGCTGCCCATTTTCCAAGTTTTTCTTTCAATCCTATTTTCATATAGTACATGGGACCGCCCGATACGGTTCCGTCAGAGTTAAACTGTCGGTATTTATGCGACAGGGTGCATTCGGTATATTTTAAAATCATCCCCAAAAAACCGGTTACCCACATCCAGAAAACCGCTCCGGGACCACCAAAATAGATGGCCAGCGACACCCCTACAATATTGCCTGTTCCAACGGTGGCCGACAGGGCAGTGGTTAATGCTTTAAAGTGTGTTACATCGCCTTCGTCGCCTTTTTTATCGTATTTTCCGGCTACTACCTTAATGGCGTGGGGAAGTGCCCACACATTTAAAAACCGTAATTTGAAAATAAAATACAATCCTGTGGGGATTAAAAAAAGCAATACGGCATAGCCGCCTATATAGTCGTTGTACCAAACAATGGCATTGTCTAATGCATCTAAAAATTCACCCATAATGATTCATATTTTTGGTGACGAATAAAATAGAATTGACAAAGATGTTAAAAATATGGAGATGAATTGAGAATTAGCGGGTTTTTGTTGATTTGAGAATGTTACTCAGGCTAATTCCTGTTTTGATGTGAAAAGGGTTTTATCAACCCAAATAAAACATTACTTATTTTTACAGAATATTTCACCGAAGATGAAAACACAAAAACAATTAGTCCCGTTAGGGACGGCATATTTATAGAAAAATATTTACCAACATTTAACAGTCCCGTCAGGGACGAAATAATTAGTAAAGATGGCTAACACCTACACCCAATTGTACATTCAATTTGTTTTTGCAGTTCAAAACCGTGCTTCATTAATTCTGCCTACATGGAAAGATGAGCTGTATAAATACATGACAGGAATAGTACAAAACAATAAACATAAGCTTATCGCAATAAACGGAATGCCAAATCATGTCCATATTTTTATTGGATATAAACCCCACCAGTTAATACCTGACCTGTTACAGGATATAAAAGGATCATCATCAACCTGGATAAACAGAAAGAGATTTATTAATGGTAAATTTAATTGGCAAGAAGGTTATGGCGCTTTTTCATATTCCCATTCTCATATTAACAGGGTTGTAAAATATATCTTAAATCAGGAACAGCATCACAAAAAGAAATCATTTAGAGAAGAATACATGGAATTATTAAAAAAATTTGAAATTGAATACGATGAACGATACATACTAAATGACATAAACTAACACCTGCCTCGCCGGTCAGGCTGATATCGTCCCTGACGGGACTTTTTGTCTTTTATGATATTTTTCTAGAAATATTTTTGTCCCTACGGGACATCTATATAAATAAACCGGGATTACCTCAGATGCAGCAATATCACATTTTCAACATGATGCGTTTGCGGGAACATATCAACAGGCTGTACTTTAATGATATCATATTTTTCATGAAGCAAGGCAACATCACGAGCCTGCGTGGCAGGGTTGCAGCTTACATAAACAATTTTTTCGGGAGCCATGGTAAGAATTTGCTTTACCACCTTTTCGTGCATACCGGCGCGAGGCGGATCGGTAAGCAACACATCCGGTTTGCCGTGTTTTGAAACAAAATCATCATTCAATACTTTGGCCATATCGCCCCAGTAAAATTCTATGTTCTCAATTCCATTTAAAGCCATATTTTGTTTGGCATCGGCAACGGCATCTTCAACATACTCAACACCAATTACTTTTTCAACCGATTTGGCGACAAACGAAGCAATGGTTCCGGTTCCGGTGTAAAGGTCGTAAACCAGTTCGTTGCCTTTAAAGTCGGCAAAATCGTAAGCGGTTTTATATAATTGGAATGCCTGCTCGGGATTGGTTTGGTAAAACGACAAGGGTCCCACTTTAAATTTAAAAGGCTCACCACCTTCAACGGGTGAAGGCATCTCTTCCATAATGTAGGGTTCTCCTTTAAATAAAACCGGTTCCTGATCGGTAATGGAATCGTTTAACTTTTCGTTAACCACATACATAAGGCTGCTAATTTCAGGAAATTCTTCGCTGAGAAATTGCATTAACCCGTCAATATTTTTTTTGTCGGAATATTTAAAAACAACAATAACCATCAAATCGCCGGTAACGGCATTCCGGATAATGATATTTCGCAACAGCCCCTCTTGCGTGCGTGCGTTAAAAAAGGTAAGTCCGTTGTCGATGGCATATTGTTTTACAGCGAGGCGGATGTTGTTGCTGGGGTCGGCTTGCAGGTAGCAATGTTCAATATCCAGAATTTTATCGAACATACCCGGCAGGTGAAACCCGAGGCCGTTGGTATCGGCCGGGCCGCCATCCTCTTTTGAAGCGTCCAAATCGGTTAACCATCGACGATTTGAAAAGGTAAACTCCAGCTTGTTACGGTAGTAAAATATTTTTTCAGCGCCAATTATGGGAAGTACTTCGGGATAAGGAACTTTGGCAATACGGTCTAAACTGTCCTTAACCTGTTTTTGTTTGAATTTTTTTTGAGCATCGTAGTCTAGATGTTGCCATTTACAGCCACCACAAAGTCCGAAATGACTGCATTCGGGTTTAATTCTTAAGTCGGATTCGGAGTGAATATTTTCAATGCGCGCCTCATAATAATTCCGGCGCTTTTTGTAAACCTGCACATCCACCACATCGCCGGGAGCGGCAAAAGGAACAAACACAACCCGTTCGTTATAACGAGCAACGGCTTTTCCTTCGGCACCGGCGTCCAATATTTCAAGGTTTTCAATAAAGGGTAAGGGTCTTTTTCTTCTTGCCATTACAATGCTGTTTTGAGCTGTTATATTTCTTTATTTCAGGCTGTTAATTTGACTCTCCAGCACTTTAATACGGGCTTCCGCATCAGCAAGTTTTTGCCGTTCTTTGTCAACAACAGCTGCCGGTGCATTGTTTACAAACCGTTCGTTGGACAGCTTTTTGGTAACAGAGTTTTTAAACCCAATGGTATATTTAAGCTCTTCGTTCAGCTTTTTCAGCTCCGCTTCAACATCAATGGTACCTGATAAAGGGATATAAAATTCCTGCGAGCCAACTATAAAAGTAACTGCTCCCGAAGGTTGCTCTTGTACCTTCTCGATGCTCTCCAGATTCCCCATATTGGCTACAACAGGGTACATCGCACAGTCGGCACCCGCTCCCTCTTTTACTTTAAGGGCCACCTGTTCTTTGTTGGCAATATTTTTTTCCTTACGCACATTGCGAATACCCAAAATAATTTCGGATGCTCTTGCAAAGGCGTCAATAATTTTTTGGTCGAACGGCTTAGCCTCCGGCATCGAAGCAATAATAATATCATCACCTTGCGTACGCTCATCCAGCAGGTGCCATATCTCCTCAGTGATAAAAGGCATAAAGGGATGAAGTACTTTCATCAGATTTTCGAAAAACAGGATGGTGGCATCGTACGTGCTTTTGTCGGCAGGCTTTTGATAGGGCGGTTTAATCATTTCGAGATACCATGAGCAGAAGTCGTCCCAGATAAGTTTATAAGTGGTCATCAGAGCATCGGAGATGCGGTATTTTGAAAAATGATCTTCAATTACTGCCAATGTCTGATTAAATTTGGCTTCAAACCATTGAACAGCGAGCTTGCTGTGTTCAGGCTGTTTCAGGGTGTTATCCACTTGCCATCCTTTAACAAGGCGGAGGGCGTTCCATATTTTATTGCTGAAATTTCTTCCCTGTTCCGACAGAGCGGGGTCGAAAGGAAGGTCGTTTCCGGCTGGAGCCGTAAGCAGCATGCCCACCCTTACACCATCGGCACCATATTGGTTGATAAGCTTGATGGGGTCGGGAGAGTTGCCAAGGGTTTTCGACATTTTGCGTCCCAGCTTGTCGCGAACAATACCGGTGAAATAAACATTTCTGAACGGTATTTCGTTGCGGTACTCTTTTCCGGCCATAATCATCCGGGCAACCCAGAAAAAGATAATATCGGGGCCGGTTACCAAATCGTTGGTGGGATAATAGTAGTTAATTTCTTTGTTGTCAGGATGGCGGATACCATCAAAAACACTGATGGGCCATAACCACGAGGAGAACCAGGTGTCCATCACATCTTCATCCTGTTTCAGGTCGTTGATAGTAAGGTCGGGACGGTTAAATTCCTTTTTGGCCTTTTCAAGGGCTTCCTCTTTTGATTTTGCAACCACCATCTCTCCGTTGGAAAGATAGTAAACCGGAATACGCTGTCCCCACCACAACTGGCGCGAGATACACCAATCGCGAACATTTTCCATCCAGTGCTTGTAGGTGTTTTTAAATTTAGCAGGATGAAATTTAATCTCATCGTTCATAACCGCATCCAAAGCGGGCCTGGCGAGGTCTTGCATTTTTAAAAACCATTGCAATGAGAGCTTGGGTTCAATCACAGCATTGGTTCTTTCGCTAAAACCTACGTTATGGGTATAGTCTTCAATTTTTACAAGATTGCCTGCCTTTTCAAGTTCGGGAACAATCTCTTTTTGAACTGTAAAACGGTCTTTTCCGATAAACAGCTGTGCGGCTTCGTTTAGTGTGCCGTCATCGTTAAAAATGTCGATGGTTTCCAGTTTGTGTTTGATGCCTATTTCGTAGTCGTTGATATCGTGGGCAGGAGTAATTTTTAGGGCACCTGTTCCAAACTCACGGTCAACATACTCGTCGGTAATAATGGGTACAGCACGGTTTATCAAAGGAACCAAAACCTTTTTTCCGTGAAACTTTTTAAACCTTTCATCTTCGGGATGAACACAAACGGCGGTATCTCCCAAAATAGTTTCCGGACGGGTTGTTGCAATGATAATGTAGTCGTCTTCGCCTTCTACTTTATAACGCAGGTAGTAAAGTTTTCCGGCCACCTCTTTGTGGATTACTTCTTCGTCCGAAACGGCTGTTTGCGCGCTTGGATCCCAATTTACCATGCGCACACCGCGATAAATTAATCCTTTGTTGTACAGGTCGATAAAGGTATCGATTACCGATTCGTACAAGTCGGCATCCATGGTAAATTTGGTTCTGTCCCAATCGCATGAGGCGCCCAGTTTTTTAAGCTGTTCTAAAATGATGCCGCCATGTTTTTCTTTCCACTCCCAGGCATGTTCCAAAAACTTTTCGCGGCCTATATCCTCCTTTTTAATACCCTCTTCTTTGAGCTTGTTAACAACTTTTGCTTCGGTGGCAATGGAAGCATGGTCGGTACCGGGAACCCAGCAGGCGTTTTTGCCTTGCATACGCGCACGGCGTATCATTACATCCTGTAAAGTGTTGTTAAGCATGTGCCCCATGTGCAATACGCCCGTAACATTGGGGGGCGGAATAACGATGGTGTAAGGTTCGCGTTCGTCAGGCTCCGAATGAAAATATTTTTTTTCCATCCAGTAGCTGTACCATTTGTCTTCGGTATTGGCAGGGTTGTATTTACTTGGAATATCCATGGTTGTCGGTTTTTTTATTTTAAGAGGTGCAAAAATAGTAAACAAACGGATATGAAGCTGCTATCGTGATAATTCCTTTTGGTGATATAAAAGGTAGGAGGGACTGTATGATTATGTTATTCAGGAGGGAAAATCCAACGAATTATAAAAATTACCATTCATCAATCTGCCGGTAAAATCCTGAAAGGAATTAATACGAATAGCCCTGTACAAAGTGCAGGGTAATAAATAGAAGAAATAAATTACAACCCTAAACGGGTTAAACAAAATTTATTGAACCTCTTCGAGGTTCTTTAAAGCCCGTGTGTTTTAACCACCGGTTTCACCGATGGTTATTCATATTAAACCACTCCGTGGTTTTATACCAAACTCTTTCAGAGTTGCCTGCCTGCCGCAGGCAAGCCCGTCCGGTTAGGCGGGTAACCTGAAAGGAATTAACACTTTCATTAAGTGATCGTTATGTCGTTCGGATTACAAATCCGAACGAGCTTATGAACTTATGTGTGTGCCCATTGTCGTTCGGATTGCCCGCCTGGCCGGACGGGCAGGCAAATCCGAACGAGCTTATGTGAAAGCCTTGTTAAAGCAGCGAAACGATTAAAGCTTATTTGCCGTAGAAGGCTCAACAATAAATTCTTTGATTTTTTCAAGCACAATGTTGGTGGCGCCGGCATTGTCTGCAATGTACTTTTTATTGGTACTTGAAATGGTGCTTCGCAGGGGTTCATCCGAAAGCAGGGTTTCAACAACTTTTAAAGTTTCTTCTTTGTTTGATACGGTGAAACCTGTTTTGAGGTTAATAAGATCGTGTGCTTCCTGAAATTTATTAAAGTTTGGTCCGAAAATAACCGGCTGTCCCCACGTTGCCGGTTCCAACAGGTTATGAATTCCTACCCCAAAACCACCGCCAATGTAACTAACATCGGCATAACGGTAAACATGCGACAGCATGCCTGTGGTGTTTAAAATCATTACCTGCGAGCCTTCAGTGGATGTGTTACCATAATCGGTAAAAAGAACAGGATTCCACTTTTTGAACTTTTGTTTAAGCTCGTTAACATGTTTATCGCTTACCACATGAGGAGCAACAATTAACCGGAAAGGATTTTTGGTTTTATTTAATACGTATTTAAGTATTTCTTCGTCAGGTGGCCACGATGAACCTGCTACCAATAGCATGTTGTTGCCTTTAAATTGCTCAACTTCTGAAATGACATGTGGTTTGCCGGATAATGTTTTTACCCTGTCGAACCGGGTGTCGCCACTTTTGTTTACGTGAAAGATGTTAATCTGGTTCAGCAGCTCAACAGATTGGTCGTTTTGCACATAAAACCAGGTAACCTTGCCAAGTTGCTTACGAAACCATCCTCCCCAAAACCTGAAAAAGTGCTGCGAAGGCCTGAAGATAACCGAAACCATCAACAGGGGGATTTTGTTTTTGTACAATTGATTGATGTAATTAAACCAAAACTCATACTTTACAAAGAGTGCCATCTTTGGTTTTACAATTGAAATAAATTGTTTTGCATTGGTTTTGGTATCCATGGGGAGGTAAAAAATGTAGTCGGCTCCGGTATAGTTTTTTTTAACTTCATAGCCCGAAGGCGAAAAAAAAGTGAGCAATATTTTATGTCCCGGAAACGATTTTTTCACTTCCTCCATTAAAGGCCGCCCCTGCTCAAACTCACCAAGACTTGCCACATGAAACCAGATTATTTGGTCATCGCTGCCGATTTGGTTTTTAAGGTCGGCAAAAATAGTTTTTCGTCCTTTTGTCCATTGGGCGGCTTTGGCATTAAACCGTGCTGCTAACTTAATGGCTGTCAGGTAAAACCAAATGGATATGTTGTAGAGTAGGCTCATTGATTTACGAATGTTTTTTTGTTGCCACGAATATGGTTTTTATATGCCACGAATGCACGAATGTTTACATAACAATTCGTTTATAATTTAACCTTAACTCTCCAAAATTAACAAGTAATGCTAACTTATTACTGGAGATTTTTAAATAATTAATCGCTTGTGCAACAAACTTATCAGATAATTCAAAAACTGCTTTTACCTCTAAAATAACCTTATCAAAAACAACAAAATCGGCATAAAATTTATGAGGCAAAATAATTCCTTTATAGTTTACTTTATATTCTTTTTCTCGTTCATATGGAATACCTGCGTTTTTAAATTCCCATTCCAATGCATCTTTGTAAACAATTTCTAAAAACCCTGCTCCAAGGTTGTTGTGCACTTCAATGCATTTTCCAATGATTTTATAACTGTCTTCTTTATAAATCAAGTTGCTCATCATATTTGTTTTTATTCGTGCATTCGTGGCAAACAAAAGTTATTTGTGCATTTGTGGTTATGGTTAATAGTAGTAAAATTTTCGCGGTGCGCGCTTGTAGACCGGTATCATCCAGCCAATTTTAAATCCGTAGAACAAGTCGGTGTACTTTTTGGTATCTTTTTGCATCAAATCAAAGCTGTAATCGCGTGTGCTACGGGTAAAAGCCTGATAAAATTCAAAGCCGGCATAAAAATTTAATATTCGTGAGTTTCCCAAAAAATAGTACCCGATAAACTGGTTTAGTGCCAGCCCTCCTCTCATGTGATCATATCCCAAGGCATAATCGCCGCTAATTTGAGGTGCTGTTTGGTGTTGGTTGTCAATTTTTACAAAATGCGTCAGGTAACCTGCTCCTCCCATAATCATAACTCCTGAGTTTGGGTTGATACTTAAAAGGTTCAGCACTTTTCCAACTCTGAAATTAAATGTAAAACCACGTTCATAAACGGTGTACAAAGCATAGGTACCATTTCCGTCGATAATATAGCCATCGCTGTTAAGCACCATCGAGAGGATTTGTTTTTCGTTTTTAATAGTTCCGCCAAAAAGGTAGTTAAAGTCGAGCGAAAGCAGCAGGTTGGATTTGCTTTTGTAAAAAAAGCCTCCTCCTATGGCCGCATTTGAGCCAAAATCTACGGCCATGTCCTTTCCGGGAAACTGGTAGGCAAAAGTAAAGTTTGGAATAAACGCCCTTACTGCCGAATCGCCCGGATTGGTTTGTGCTTGCAGTGAGCCGGCAACACCCATAAAAAGAGTGGCAAAAAGAATTAAAAGATAACGCATGCTAAAATTTTATAGTTGACGGAATATTAATGCTTTTACTGATGTTTTTGTTCATACTTCTTCGATTCCTTTAAAAACAATTTGGCATAGGGAGCCGAAAAGGGTGACAACGTGTCCATGTGTTCGGGGTGCCACTGCGTTGCCATTAAAAAACCTTTATCGCCGCGTGATGCCCATTCAATAGCTTCGGGAATACTGTCGGGGGCATAGGCTGATATGCGAAGTCCTTTTCCAAGGTTCTCGATGGCCTGATGGTGGCTGCTGGTAACGGTTCCGTGTGTTTGTCCGCTAATGGCAGCCATTTGGGTATTCGGAACAATGTTCACACCATGCCACTGTATTTTCCAGTCTTTTGAGGAATGCTTTATCACCGTATCCCAGTCGGTTGGAATGTCGATGATTAACGAACCGCCCAATGCCACATTTATAATTTGCTCGCCGCGACAAACTCCTATTAAAGGTACTTTGTTGTTTACTGCATAATGTATCAAGGCCATTTCAAGACTGTCGCGATAGCGGTCAAACTTGCCACATCGTGCCGTGTCGTTTATCTTGCCATAGTAACCGGGAAACACATCGGCTCCTCCGGTAATAAGTATTCCGTCGAGGGTTTTGGCAAGCTTTAAAGCCGAATCAACACCAAGTGGATACAGGTTATAAAGCTTTACAGTGCTGTCATATCGATGCAACCAGTTGGAATAGTTGTGCTTACGATGCATTTTGGAGATGCCAATGTGTAAGGGAAGCGACCGGGGTGCCGGTGCATTGCTACAGGCAAATAATCCTGTTAAAAGGATTATGACGGCTATTTTGGTTAGATGTTTCATAATTGCTTGCTTTTACTGTTTATTTATTGAAAGATAATAATTACCAAGCAAATCTACATATTGTTGGGTAAAGTTTCCGCTTTCCTGGCGAATAATAAATTTTTCTTCCTTAATCTTAGCAGGTTTTTCTTTACAAAACTCAAGATTAACGCGGTTTGGCTGAAAACAGGGCTTCGGGAAAATAAGCAGCTTTTTATTTAAAAACAGGTTGTGTTCAGATGCTGTTTTAATAAAAACCCTGCTCTCAACATAGGGTAATACAACTGCAAACCGCCCATTTGCATTCAGGAGTTTGGAAGCACCATGGCATAAATCGTCGTAGGAAAGGGTGTCGGTATGCCGTGCCTTGTTTTTTTGCAGGTTTTCCGATTTCATGTCGTTTATAAAGAAAGGCGGGTTGCTTACTATTAAATCGTAAGTGCGGCGTGATTGAGAAGCAAAAGTTGTAAACCCCTGATTAAAAACCTTTAATTTTTTATTAAAAGGAGAAGCTGAAAAGTTTTGTCCGGCCTCTTCACACGAGTCAGGGTCTATGTCAATGGCATCCACTTTTGCATTGGTTCGTAAGGCCATCATCAAGGCAATAATTCCCGA
>WGDP01000046.1 GCA_015493215.1 Bacteroidales bacterium
CGCATATCAGTGGGATGAACATAGAGGTGAAACCTGTTACTGGAGGATATTGTAAACATCTTGTTGATTTTTGAGCGCAAACATAGAGCGTATTGCTATCTCAAAAAAGACGGGGTTGGTAGTGGGGATACAAACAGATCACCTAATTATAAAGCACCCCACGCCTTGCATAGTACCACATACCGATTCCGCGGGTAAACATAAACAGGTCGAAGGCAAACCACAGACTATGATTTCCCCACCACAAACGGGTTGCATAGTAGGCAGGCAAAAATATTGCCAGCGACACAATAATACTCACATTTCGCATGGCTCGTGAAGCGGTAGCTCCGATAAAAATTCCGTCCCAGTTAAAAGCTGCAATACTTATAAAAGGGACAATGATAACCCAGATATAATAGGGTCTGGCCATTTGCAGGATTAACGGGTTATCCGATAATATCTTCATTATTGCGTCCAGCCCAAAGCCGTAAACAATGGTGAACAGCAAAGCAATAATCCATCCCCACCTAAAAACAACGCTCACAACCTCTTTCATTTCGCCGAACCGGCGGGCACCTTTGGCTTTACCCGTAAGTGCTTCGGCGGCATAAGCAAAGCCATCGGCAAAGTAGCTGAAAAAATAGAACATTTGAAAAAGCAGTGTATTTACCGCAAGAATATTATCGCCCGATCGGGCTGAACGGCTTGTAAAAAAAGCAAGTACAAACCAAAGCATAACAGTACGAATAAAGATGTCGGTATTAACACCAAAAAATCTTTTAACTGCTTTTGATTCAACAATTTTACTTATTGAAAAGCGAATTCGGTACTGCCTGTATCTTGCAAAAAAGAAAATGGCTGCAAGCAACAATCCCGAATATTGTGCTATTACACTGGCCCATGCCACACCATCCGATTTCATCCCGAAGGAATGCACAAACAAAAAATTAAGCGCAATATTCACCACATTAACAACAATTGCCAAAATCATAGGTATAATTGCATTTTGCACACCAAGATACCACCCGTAAAAAGCATACAACCCCAAAGTTGCCGGGGCGGCTAAAATTCGGATGTAAAAATACTGACGTGCCAGCATCTTCACTTCGGGACTTCCGTCAAGAAGTTTCAGTGCCACCCACTGGATGGGGTATCTCATTAAAATAATAGCAATGGCAAGTGCCAGGGCAAGCAACAGCGACCGTTGCAAAACAAGCGAAACATCCGCCTTTTTACGAGCACCAAAGGCCTGTGATGTTAACCCGCTGCTGCCCATTCTAAGAAATGAAAAGCTTGAATAGATGATGTTAAAGATGGTGCTTCCCAAGGCAATGGCGCCAATATAAACCGGATTGTCAAGATGACCCATCAGCGCCAGGTCAACAATACCGAGCAGTGGAACCGTAATGTTTGTAATGATGTTGGGTAAAGCCAGCCTGATAATTTGCCGGTTCATAAACTACTTCAGGTTTGATTCCGGTATTTCGATGATAAAGGTTGTTCCCTTTCCCTGTTCCGACTGCACCTCAATGCCAAATTTATGAGCATCAATTATTTTTTTAATTATACCAAGGCCGAGTCCGGTGCCCTTTTCGCCTGAGGTTCCCAGGGTAGTGTTGCTTTCCGATTCATCAAAAAGGGTTGCCACCATTCGTTCACTCATACCAATTCCTGTGTCGGCAACAGCAACAATGGCATTGTTATCCTGCTTTTTTACCGTTACCGAAATGGAGTTTCCTTCAGGAGTAAATTTAATTGCATTGGATAGCAGGTTGTTTAATGCCTGAAGGAAAAGCGTTTTATCAATACGAACCTCAAAAGAGTCCTGAATATCAATATTTAAAGTGATATTTTTTTCATTACACTTTTCCTTTGCTGTTTCAGCGGCAATTTTAACCACTTCATCCAACAGCACATCTTCAAACTCCAGTTTGAAGTTTCCAAGCTCCAGATTAGCCCAATGATAGAGTTTGTTGTTATAGTCCAACAAACGGTTCATTTCGTCTTTTATACCATGAATAAGTTCCTGATAATCTTCGTTGAGCTTGCCCATCTCCTCCTCATCGGTAGTCAATACATTTACCACCCCCAAAACAGCAGCTATGGGTGCCCGCAAATCGTGCGAAATGATGGAGTTAAACTTATTTTTATAGCTTAAAAGCTCCTTTAGTTTTTTTTCGGCTCTGGCAAGCTTGTCAAAAGCCAGCGTACTGTCGCGAAAAGCCTGTAACAGGTTTTGCTCTTCAACACCTTCACGAATAAACGACTTAAGGAAAAGGTAGTTGTCGTTGTTAAAGTTAGCCGCATAGGCTCTTAAATAGTGGTCTTTACCGGCAAAGGTTTCGCTCCACGTTTCCGAAACAATGTAACTCTCTCTGTTTTCTTTCCAGAAATCATCAACCTCCATGGCAAAAACTTCGAGAAAAGGAAACGCCGATAATGGATCCGTAGTACTTTTAACACTTTTATAATCAGGATGTTTTAACAACCAACCAGGTGCATTGGGTTGCAATATAAAGGTTCCTTCCTTATCACGTTTAAAAGTGGCAAAGTTGAGTTTATCAAGATGGAAGAATGGAAATTTATCTTTTGCTTTATTGCTTTTTAGTTGATCCTCGTTCATATTTTGCAACAGGCTTTTAAGGCTGTCAACTTCTCGGGTTTGATCGATAAAAATAATCCAATAGTGACCATTCTCTTTTATTGCATGTATATCGCAATATTTATCTAAAAGCTGAATTTTTGTCAGCCGTACGGCTCCTTTGTCGAACGGGCAAACGCCACTGAGCGCCGGCACAAAATCTTCAATACTGCCACCTTCTTTCAGCTCTTTATTCAGGTAGTCGGCAGGGTTTCCTTTCCAGTTTTTAACGATACCTGCACCATCAACTTTTATTAGCAACAAACCTGTAAAAGGCGGAATTTCTTTCACCAAATATTCAACAATTTTAAGGGGTAAATCTTTTAGCATTGGTAACTTATTTATTAATCATTAAACTGGTTAATTGCGAAAATGCTTCTTCAACGCCTGTACCCTCTTTAGCACTGGTAAGTATCACCTTAAAGCCTTTACTTTTTATTTCTTCAATGGTGGCATCATTAATATACCATTCCGAGCGGGGCAAATCCGTTTTATTTATCAATACAATAAAAGGTGCGTTTTTACTCATCTGAGCGGCCATCTTCTGCAAGCTCAGCCCCACATCAAGTGTTTGCTCGCGGGTAACATCTACCACCACAAAATATCCTGAGGCACCCATTATATACGAAGGCTTAACTTTCTGAAAATCATCTTCTCCATGAATATCCCACAACATCAAATTAACTTCGGTATCACCCACCTGCACCAGCTTTTGGTCGATTTTAACCCCGATGGTAGTTTGGTATTTCTCAGAAAAAATACTGTTTACAAATCGTTGAACCAGACTGGTTTTGCCAACAGCAAAAGCTCCAAGCATACATATTTTCTTTTTTATCATAGGTCCTCCGGTTTAACAAATTTAACACTAAACGAAACTGAACGCAAAGGATAAGAATCATTTTCTTCTTCCCTGAAAACAACTTTAGGCACCAATGTCTCCATGGGAATTCCCGCATCAATCATTAACCCGATAAACTGTTTGGCACGGTTAAAGGCAACCAGTTTATTGGCAACGGCATTGCCTGCCCTGCTTGTGTGAGCAGTTACGATAATTACCGGCACCGAATCATTTTTAAAGTTAAAATCATAAACACGTTTGATGTGCTTAATTAATTCGATAAACTTAACTTTCTGAACCGAATCGAGTTTAAAAGAGTTGTATTTGAATACAAAATAATATTTTTCAATGTCCAGAATATCCTTTTTGGGCAGTACCAATACTTTTACAGGCTTAACAATGCTGTCAAACTCAATGTTGTATCTCCCGTAAAGAGGTGCCAATGCCTTTCTGATAGAGTCGGCTTCTGTTGGTGTAAAACTGCCCTTTAGATATAGGGTACCATTCGAAAAAGAAAGGCTCTGCTTTTTAAAGTTCTTCAATAAATTTTCAATTCGTTTTTTAGTAATCTGCTCGTCAAGCGAAATATACGGTTTAAACTTAAATTGCAAATTTGAAGTGTCAAAACCAAACCTGCCGGAGTAGTTATATGGATTTTCAGCCAGCGGGTCTTTAAGCCCTGAAACAATCCGCTTACCATGTTGTTTGGTTAATTTATTAACCACAATGCCGGGTTGATTTTGCAGGTACTCAGTAAAGTGGTTAAACCTGATGTTGCTTTCAACCGAAGTATAAATCCAATAGCCCAATGCACCCAACAAAAGTATTAATAGAATGATGGAAGCAACGGGTTTCTTTTTCTTCTGTTCTTTTTCCTGTTGTTTGATACAGGATTGTAAAAACCGTTTACTTTTTTCGAACCTATCTGTATCACCGTCAAAGGAGGTGAGTTCATGGTCGAAATTTACATGAACCGCTTCCACAGCCTCTTTTAAAGTTACTTTTAGCTCTTCAGGCGCACGTCCCTCAATAATAGCGGCAACAATAGCGTACGGGCCGGTTTCAATCCAAATGGTATATTCACCCATCTGAATGGTATTCAGGTCGCTTCTTGAGCGGTCAACTTTAAGCGAATCCTGCGCAAAATCTTTAATGGCAGTCAACATCGACGAAACCATATCGGCATTGTTCGACAACCCGCCGCGCTCATCTTTAACATCCGAAAGCAACAACCCTGTTTCGGTATGAATAAGAAAAACCTCTCTCACACGATAGATAAAAGCATGTGAAAGCACAATTTCGCCATAACTCTTCCCCGAAAAGATTGATTGCAAGCGCCATCCAATTCTTTTTGCCGAAAAGCTGTTGTCAACCGATGAGCTGACACTGTCGAGCATCCGTTTAATATCCTCAGCCACCGCTTTTCTAATGGCGGGCAGCATAACCGGATACAAAATATTTGCAAACTTTTGAGGGTTTGCCTTGATACTTGCCTGGATGGCCTGCTCGATAAAGGGAATAATGTCGTCAAGCGATACTTGATTGGACGAAATAAGCTTTTTAATGGAGAGGGGTAAAAATTCCACAATGTAGTTGGAAAAAGCATCCGGGTCTTTGATAAGGTTATTCAGCCGTGCCAAATCTTCCTCATCAAGTCCGGTAATAATTCTTCGAAGTTCTGATAGTTGAGCTTTCGTGAGTACGTCTATAAAATTTTTGTCACTCATATTTCAAATTTATGGCAATTAGTCTTTTGCGTCAAACGAGTCAGCTATATTCCGTAAAGCTTCTGCCAGTTTTTTACTGTCGGCCTTAGTTTCGGCCAACTGTTGAAATTGTTTATCAAAAGCTTCCTTTTGTTCGTTTAACAGTTTGTTAAACGATTCTTCCTTTTCTTCAAGTAACTGTTTAAGCTCGTTGGACAGTCTTTCAAAATTAACTCTATTTTCTGAAGAAAGGTTCTTAATCTCTTCTTCCAGCTTTGTAAGTTGCTCACCAAAAATGATTTCTCTGAGTCTGGATAAGCTCTCTAATTCATTGTTATTATCACTCATAATCGAAGCCTTTATTTAATAGGTAAAAGTATAAAAAAATGTAATATTCAATTTGAAATTATTCTAAACAAGATGAATTAACTATTTTTGCGCTCTCAAACGTTTACAGATGAGTAATAAGTGTTTGATAATGAATCGTTAAAAGAATACTATTTATGAAATATTATATATTGCAACTGGGCTGCCAGATGAATATCTCAGATGGGGAACGAGTGCAAAAAGTGTTGGAAAGCATGGGTTACGAAGCCACCGATAACGAATATGAGGCAAATATTGTGGGTATAATTGCCTGCTCGGTTCGGCAAAAAGCCATCGACAAGGTTTATACCCGCATTAAAAAATGGAACAAACAAAAGGATAAAAAAAACATGCTTACGTTTGTTACGGGATGCGTTTTGCCGGCTGACAAACAAAAGTTTTTAAAGCTGTTCGATTTGGTTTTTACCATGAGCGAATTGAAGGAACTTCCCAACATGATCAGACAATATGGCGTGGTTACTCCGGCAGGTACTCAAACGTTGGATCACGATTTTGAAACGATTTTAAATTTACCGGAAGATAAAACACCAAAAGAGAATCCTATTCCTCTGAAAGCTGTTAAAACACCGGGCGAAAAAAAGAAAAAGATATTACCACGTCCCGACAAGGGAATTGAAGAGTTTTGGCACATCGAACCCAAATACGGGTCAGGATTTGAGGCCTATGTGCCCATTCAAAACGGGTGCAATAAATTTTGCACCTACTGTGCGGTTCCTTATACACGCGGAAGAGAGGTATCGAGGCCATCGGAAGATATTTTAAAAGAAGTTACCAGCCTTGTGGACAGAGGTTTTAAATCGATAACCCTGCTGGGACAAAATGTAAACTCGTATGGACTGGATAAAAAGGGAAAAGAGATAAGCTTTCCTGAATTGTTACGCCGTATTGGCAAAATAGGAGATAACCATCCCAACAATTTCTGGCTCTACTTTACCTCGCCCCACCCGCAGGACATGACGGATGAAGTAATTGAAGTTGTTTCACAATATAAATGTCTCGCCAAACAAATCCATCTGCCCGTACAATCGGGAGATGATGCTATGTTAAAACGGATGCATCGCACTCACGATTTGGCACAATATCGTCATATTGTACAAACCATTCGCAGACTTATTCCCGAAGCAACTCTTTTTACCGACATCATCGTCGGTTTTACAGGCGAAACCGAAGAGGAGTTTGAAAACACACGCAAGGCCATGGAGGAGTTTAAATACAACATGGCCTACATTGCTCAATATTCGCCCAGGCCTGGAGCTGCCAGCCATGAGTGGCCCGATGACATTCCGGTTCAAACAAAAAAAGAACGGTATCACAAGCTTACCGATGAGCTGATGAAACACTCGTTGGAATACAATAAGGGACTGATTGGAAAAACTTTTAAGGTTTTGGTAAGGGGCAACGACCGGAAAGCAGGCTATCTTTCGGCACTAACCGAAGGAAAGATTATTGTTCGGTTTGCTTCCGACAATAAAAACCTGATTGGGCAATATGTGCAGGTAAAAATAACCTCTGCCGCTCCTTTTTCAACGGAGGGGATAATGGTTGAAAATGATGATTAAAGAAAGAAACTGTGAATAAAACCATAGCATTTAAAACACTGGGCTGCCGGCTTAACCTGTTTGAAACCGATTCGTTGATGTCGGAGTTTGCCGAAAGGGGTTACAAGGTTACCGATGATGTGGAGGCCGAAGCCGATGTATATATCATTAACACCTGTACGGTTACCAATCAAAGCGACCAGAAGTCGAAAAGGGTGATGAACCGCACCAAACGGTTACACGACAATTCGGTTAAAATTGTAACCGGCTGTATGGCCACCAATTACAAAGAGCAGCTGCAAGGTAGCGATAAAGTGGATTATGTGGTTGACAACGACCATAAAACATCCATTGTGGAACTTGTGGAAGCACACTTTTCAGGCGAAACCACCGACCCCGACCTGTTTGAAAAGGATGTATTTAATTATGAGCCTGCCAAAACCACCGCCCACACCCGTGCACTCATTAAGATTCAGGATGGCTGCAACAATTTTTGCACCTACTGCATCATTCCAAAGGTGCGTGGCAGAGCCATCAGTCGTCCGGTTGAGGAGGTACTTGAAAATATTCGCAAGGTGGTAAGCTATGGTTTTAAGGAGGTGGTACTTACCGGCGTTAACCTTGGCACCTATAATAACAATAATATTGATTTTGAAGAACTTGTAAAGCAAATATTGGCTATTCCCGGCAATTTCAGGGTTCGCATTTCGAGTATGGAACCGGATGGTTTTACCGAAAGCTTTTTTAAGCTGTTTCATCATCACAAGTTAACACCCCATCTGCACCTTTGTTTACAAAGCGGCTCGGAAACCATCCTAAAAAAGATGAGGCGCATGTACACCGGACAGCTATTTGAATCCATGGCAGAAAAACTGCGTGAAGAGGTTCCCGGATTTAACATCACTACTGACATCATAGTTGGCTTTCCGGGCGAAACGGAACAGGATTTTGAGGATACGCTTGCCATGTCGAAGCGGATTCATTTCGGCCATATTCATACTTTTAAATATTCGGTACGAAAAGGAACCCGCGCCGAGCGCCTGCCGGAACAAATTCACGGTGATGTAAAAACACAACGCAGCGAACAGGTGCGTAAACTGTCGGAAGCCATGAGAGAGGCTTACCGTCGTAACTTTATCGGGAAAACTCAAATTGTTTTGGTTGAACGCATTAACAACGAAGGTTTTGCCACCGGCTATGGCGAAAACTATGTTCCGGTAATCATCAAACAAAAAAACCTGCAAACAAATACTTTTTACAAGGTGGAGCTTACAGGCCTTATTCAAAGTAAAGAAGAGCCGGTTCTTACTGCTGAAAAAGCAGCACTTTTTATGTATGAGCAGGCAACGTAGTGTAAAATCGATGGAAGAGTGCTTCGTCTTATCATAACAATCAGTTTTATCAGCCCAATCAGTGTACCGTGAATAGGACACTGATTTAACTGATTGTTATGATTTGCACTGATTATTTCTTTTATCTTAAAAAATCAGTTTTATCAGTCCAATCAGTGTACTATTGTCTCCTACCCCGCTATCACCTCTAAAAATTCTTCCTTTCGGCGGCGCGACACCTGCAACTCGGAACCATCTTCCAAAATAACGGTTCCGCCATCGCCTTTGATGTACTTCTTTAAAAACGACAGGTTGATGATAACCGATTTATGAATCCGGAAAAAGCCTTTGGCAGACAAAATATCTTCGTACTCCTTTAACGATTTGGATACCATCACTTTTTTGTTACCTGTTAAATAAAATACGGTGTAGTTGGAATCGGCTTCGCAACGTATGATGTTTTCAATTCTAACAAACTCAATACCGTTTAAGGTTGTAAGGGCAATTTTATCAATTTGGTTGATATTATTAAGCAACAGGTCGAGCTTTTGTTTTACTTCTACCAGCGATTTTTGGTTTTTGATTTTATCGATGGCACGCCTTAGCTCCATGGCATCGACAGGTTTAACCAAATAATCAACCGCACTAAACTTGATGGCGGTAATGGCAAAATGATCGTAAGCCGAAACAAAAATCACCTGTAAGCCGGAACGGTCGATGGAGGCCAGCAGATCAAAGCCTGTTCCATCCTGCATTTGCACATCAAGAAAAACCAAATCGGGTTTTACCTCGGCAATAAGCTTTTTACCGGCTTCAACACCATCGGCCTGGCCAATTATTTCAATTTCGCTAAACTCGCTGTTAATGAGATTAATTAAATACTCGCGAGCTTTTCGCTCATCGTCAACAACTACTACTTTTATCATCTTGCAACTTTATTATACTACAAAAGTACATCAATTTTTTTTTGCAGCATTTTGCATCGGCAAAAGCCAACGGTAAAGTTGTAATTTGAACGGATTGTTATTCTTCCTCAAATGGAATTTTAACAACAACTTTAGTGCCTGCAGGGTTACCCGACTCATCCTTCAGGTCGATAATTGTGAATCCTGCTTCGGGATGGATGTTTTTCAAATCTTCAAAACGTTCGGAAGTAACCTGCGTACCCAACGAGTTGTGCCTGATGCCTGCCTGTTGTTTAAGCTGCTGGGCCTTTTCGCGGCCAATACCATTGTCCTCAATTTCGCAAATTAGCAGATTGCCCGATTTTGTAAACGTAAGCTTAATAAACCCTTTGTCTTTTTTATTTTTAAAACCATGCTTAATAGCATTTTCAATAAAAGGCTGAATAAGCATTGGAGAGATGTAGGTGTTTTCCGGGTCAATGTCCTCATCAACTTTAAGCTCAAAATCAAAACGGTTTTCAAAACGCAGCTTTTCCAATTCAAGGTTTAGCTGTAACGCTTGAATTTCATCCTCAAGCGGGATATCCGGTTTTCTTGAATTTTCAAGAATAAGCCTCATAAGTTTAGCAAACTTAGTTAGATAACTTTGGGCTTCCGGAATATTATTGGTTCCGATAAAGCTGCCTATTGAGTTTAATGAATTAAAAATAAAATGAGGATTCATTTGCGAACGCAAAAGCCTCTGTTCGATGCTGATACGCGCCTTTTCGAGTGTTGTTTTTATTTTCAACTGCTGAATACGGTAGCGATTAAACAACAAATAGACTATAAAAAGCAGAACTAAAACAGCAATTATAATAAAGTATTTTTGGTTGCGCTGCACCTGTATCTCCAACTCCTTTGCTTTTTTTTCGGCGGTAAGAATGGCTATTTCGCGCTCCTTTTGAGCCGTCTTGAATTTTGCCTCCATTTCGTTTATCGCCTTCATATTTTTATCATTAAAGAGACTATCGTTCAGAGCCATATACTTTTGATGGTAGGTATAAATAAGGTTCGGATCTTTTGTCAGGTGGCCATTTTCAATCAGCCCTTTGTAAGCTTCGAGAATGTTATTTTTTATTCCCAACTGCTCCGAAAGTTTTAGCCCATCAAGCAGATAGGATTTTGCCAGGCCATATTTTTTAAGCTTATTAAGAACCATACCCATTTTAATGGTAATGAGGGAGGTATTTAAATCGTCAGGAATTTTTTTACTAATTGCAAGGGCGTCTTTATACTGTTTGTATGCTTCCCGGTAGTTACCTTTTTCGAAGTTTATATCACCCATGCTGGTGATGGTAATAAGAATCGAATGCTGCTTGTTGTATTTTTTATTAATCAGGTACGATTTTTCAAAATAAAACTGAGCCGAGTCGATTTTGCCCATCTTTTGATATACCTCTCCAATATTGTTATACACCGAACCTTTTCGCTCTTCTTCATTTATCATATTTAAAATACCGAGTGCCTTTTTATAATAAAACAGTGCCCTGTCATATTTTTTCCAGTCGTGATAAGTTATTCCCATGTTATTACAGGCCAGCAACATATTTTCGTAGTCTTTTTTGTTTTCGGCAAAGGCCAGATTTTGTTGATAGTATTCAAGGGCATCGGCATATTTACCAAGGTGCATTTTTACTACCGCGAGATTATTTTGCACAAATACAATTCCCGTTGTATCTTTTATTTTTTTAAAACCTTCAAGTGCCCTGTTCAGATAGGGCACGGCACTATCATAATAACCAACCGAAGTATAATTCATGCCGGTAATGTTGTTGGCCATGGCGATACCCACGGGGTTACCCAATTTTTTAGCAAGGGTACGCGAAAGGGCAGCATAATACTTTGCCGTATCAAACGAAATGCGTGTATAATAATCTGACAAATAAATAGATGCCTTAACCAAGCCTTTGTCGGGATGAGCAAGTTTGTTTTCATCTTTCAACACCCTCTTTAAACTATCAATTGTGCCTGCTTTTATGAAAAGAGGGATAAAAAAAAGAGAAACCAAAAAATACTTGAAATGTTTTAACATGGTGCCTGCGTTTGACTGCCGATTTAACTTAATTGGTATTCTTATACAAAGATAGGAAAATAATAAAACCTCCATCAATGGCAGGCTGGTTTGGGTCAACTCATTTTTTCTTTGGTCAAAATCCTGAAAGGATTTAATTTGAATAGCCCTGTATGAAATGCAGGAAAACAAAATGCGAAGCATAATATAACCCTGAAAAGAGTTAAATAACAATTTTTGAACCCTTTCAGGGTTCTATAAATTCCCTTTCTTAACCACCGGTTTCACCAATGGTTATTCATATTAAACCACTCCGTGGTTTGGATACTTGGAAAGAAATATTCCTATTTTTAACAGCAAAACATTTTTGTACATCAAAATTGTTTTGGGATTTAAATTCAGGTTAATTTTAAACAAGTTTCAGGTTAGGTAATCAGTGTTGTAACTGTTTTATTAAGAAACTCATCCAACTGTTTCCGTTTGTACTGCATTACCCATCGCGGATGCGGAAGAGGAATAAGTTCTTCAAAAAGTTTTAGTTCGAGATTTACAAGTTTTAAATACTCGTAATTTTTTCCCTGCCCCAACACATAACACCTTTTAAATACAATGCCAAGGCTGATTTGCTCCACAAGACTTTTTAAGATAAATGGTTTTAAAGCATGTGTTAATGCTCTCGAATCGTAATAGTTATAATTTTTTCCGTCTTTAACAAACCCCAACGGACTTACGGCACCAATGTAAAAATGCCTGTAAAAATGTTCGGGGCCACCCATTTTATCGATTAAACGGTAAATAAAATCGGATGAAAGCTCCCCTCTTTTTTCAAAATTATTTTTTATGCCACAGTTGTTTTCCAGCTTCACAGGGTCGGTAAAAGGAATACCGGTAACACCTGCTCCAAATCTTCCGGGATTGATACCCAAAATCATCACCCGTCCCTTGTTGTCGTTGTAATATTTTTCATAAAAGGCAGTACAGGCAGCCATTGCATCCTGCTTTTTGTATGGATTTAAAACCTCAACCCCGTCAGGTAGTTTTTCGTTTATTTGGAGCGACGAATAAAAACGCAATATTTTAGAAGCAAAGGTCATTTTCAGGTTTTTTCGGAACCAAAGTTAACAACTTTATTGCTTGATGGGTTTGATAGCCTTAACAAAAGATACTATTCAGCGTAAGGTATACCTGTTGTTTAAAACCAAACACCCGGTAACCACAACAAATTGAAAAGTATTAATCTCGCACACAGCGTACGCTATAGCCATAGTCGGGGTTGATATAGTCTCTCCCCACTTGTTGAAAATAATAACTTAAACTACGGCTCCAACTTGTTGAGCCATTTTTAGTACTTGTCCAAAAATAGCCATTGTAGGTAAGTGTGTAAAAGGGACCTCCTCCTGTACCACGTCCTCCCGGCAGACCTGTAAAACCGGTTACATTTGTTGCACCGTTATTGGGATAATACCAATGAGCATAGCCCGTTTCTTTAAGCTTACCCCCTTCGTCGTCGGTTCCTCTGTTCCCTGTTGCATCAGCTTGCACTTGCGACATTCCAATAGCCATCTCCATGGTTTTCCACTCATCATCCGAAGGAATATGCCATCCTGTGGGGCAAATGCCTTGTGCACTTTCGGTAACAACATATTGCATCATTTCATCCCATTGATACAGTCCGCCATAAACATCGCAGTTGGCAGCAATGTTACCATAGCAATACTTTTCAATAACGTTGTTATCGGTTTGGTTGGTGTTGCCATTTATCATGGTGCCAATGTTAAGATTTTCTTTCATCCAACACTGATTACCAATCTGTACGGTACCGTAAACATTGCCCTGACTATCGGTAATTGTACTTCCACAAGCTTTTTTACCGTCAAAAGTTGACCATCTGGTGCCGTTATAATATTCCATTTCGGCATTTTCACTATTGTAAATCATAAGGCCTGCTGCGGGTGAAGCAATGGAATCACGCTGTGCGTTTGTCATTCGTGGTGGCAGCAAACCTTTGCTTGTACTTTTAACATCGAGCATGGCCGAGCTGTCGGTGCTGCTTCCATCGTTATTGATAGCAACTTGTGCATGAAGCTTATAACACGCAAACAGAAAAAATATAAAGGTTATTACTGCTATTTTTTTCATTTTAATATCATGTTAAAGCTACTCATTGTTTGAAAGTTGAATGGCAGGTAACGCAATAATTTAACGTTGACGACAATGCTTCAAACGACTTTGTTTTGTCTTTTGTTTTAATAATTTCGCTCATTCTGTCGGCACTTTTATGAAACCCAAGCCCAAGTCGTTCAAACTCTTTATTTCCAAATGAAGAACACATCATTTTCATTTCATTGGTAAGGCCCAATTTAGAAGAGGCAACCATTGAAGCGCTATCAAAATTGTTTTTTGCCAAATAATCGATAATTGACTGAACCGCCTTAAGATGGTTTCTCATATTCATTAACTGATGTTGTGCTTTTTTTTGCGATAGGTGTAACGATATTCTGTCATCATTTACCATGTGATTATGCATCATCTTCATTTCAGAATGATTTTCCGTAACCACACTTTGTGTATGCTTTTCGGTTTCACTAGAATTGCAACCGGCTAAAAAAAATCCTACAATAATTAACAAAATAAAAATGATGCTTTTTATTTTCTCCATTTCTTTATCCTTTAAATGTTATAAATTTGCGGATTAACATCAAATTGGGTTAACCTCTTAACGAACCTGTTCAAAAGTAGATAATTAACAATACTTTTCAGCCTTACAATTTTTCCGTTTTTTAATAAAAAGCCTGTCCTTGTCAGCTTACCATCACAATATCATTACATTACAACAAATACATGTTTAAGCAACCTGCAAAATATCATAATATTTAATGCAAAAAAAAAGCACTTCCGGTTTCCCGGAAGTGCTTTTGATACAAAAAACTAATTAAATGTTATCCGTTCATTTTACGGATAAGATTAAGTGCGCTACCTGCTTTAAACCATTCGATTTGGTTTTTGTTGTAGGTATGATTGGCTTTAAACTCATCGGTAGTGCCGTCAACATGATGCAACACCACGGTAAACTGTTTGCCGGGGGCAAAATCAGCAAGGCCGAGTACATCAATTCTATCATCTTCGAGTACCTTTTCGTAATCGGCTTTATTATCGAAAGTCAACGCCAAAACACCCTGTTTTTTAAGGTTGGTTTCATGAATACGGGCAAATGAGCGTACCAACACGGCTTTCACACCGAGGAACCGGGGTTCCATGGCAGCATGTTCGCGAGAGGAGCCTTCGCCATAGTTTTCGTCGCCAACAATAATTGAACCTACGCTTTGGTCGCGATAGGCCTGAGCAGTAGCAGGAACGGGGCCATACTCACCTGTCAGTTGGTTTTTAACAAGGTTGGTTTTGTCGTTAAAATAGTTAACACCACCAATGAGCATATTTTGTGAAATATTTTCAAGGTGACCGCGGAAGCGCAACCATGGGCCTGCCATGGAGATATGGTCGGTGGTACATTTACCTTTGGCTTTAATAAGCAGATGTAGTTTTTCAAAATCCTTACCGTCCCACTCGGCAAATGGAGTTAACAGTTGCAAGCGTTTTGAATCGGGTTTAACAACTACTTCTACTTTACTTCCATCTTCGGCAGGTGCCTGGTAACCTGGATCATCTACCTCAAAGCCTTTTGGCGGATAAACCATTCCTGTTGGCTCATCAAGTTTAACTTTTTCGCCTTTGTCGTTTACCAGTTCATCAGTTAAAGGGTTAAAATCGAGGGTGCCGGCAATGGAATAAGCCATCACCATTTCGGGCGAAGCCACAAAGGCAAAAGTATTGATATTGCCATCGTTACGCTTAGCAAAGTTACGGTTAAACGAAGTTACAATTGAATTACGGTGGCCGTCTTTAACGCTTTCGCGATCCCATTGGCCGATACATTGGCCGCAGGCATTTGCAAGAACAGTGGCGCCCACTTTTTCAAACAAATCAATCAGCCCGTCGCGTTCAATGGTATAACGCACCTGTTCCGAACCGGGTGTAATAAACAACTCGCTTTTAATTTTCAGTCCCTTTTCCAGTGCTTGTCGAGCCAACGATGCCGCACGGGTAATGTCTTCGTACGAAGAGTTGGTACACGAGCCAATCAGCCCTGCTTCCATATTTAAAGGCCAATCTTTTGCTTTGGCAGTTTCGCCCATTTTTGAAACAGTGGTTCTCAAATCAGGTGTAAAAGGGCCGTTCAAAGCGGGTTCAAGGTCAGAAAGGTTAATCTCGATAACCTGGTCGAAATATTTTTCAGGGTTTTCGTAAACTTCATCGTCACCGGTAAGATATCCGGCAATGCCATTTGCCAGCTCGGCCACATCGGCACGGTTTGTCTGACGCAAATACTCAGCAGTATTTTCATCATAGCCGAATACGGAAGTGG
Organism: Bacteroidales bacterium; assembly: GCA_015493215.1. Classification (GTDB taxonomy): domain Bacteria; phylum Bacteroidota; class Bacteroidia; order Bacteroidales; family F082; genus B16-G9. Next base: position 15,805 of record WGDP01000046.1, read on the forward strand.
TTGCTCCAACTTCCGCACCCATATTACAAATGGTAGCGCGTCCGGTAGCCGAAAGCGCACGGGCACCTTCACCAAAATATTCAACAATGGCACCGGTTCCGCCTTTTACGGTAAGAATATCGGCAACCTTTAAAATAACATCTTTGGGAGCAAGCCAGCCACTAAGTTTGCCGGTGAGTTTAACGCCAATCAGTTTGGGGAATTTAAGTTCCCAGGGCATATCGGCCATTACGTCAACGGCATCGGCACCGCCCACGCCAATGGCAATCATTCCAAGTCCGCCGGCATTGGGTGTGTGCGAGTCGGTTCCAATCATCATTCCGCCCGGAAAGGAATAATTTTCGAGCACTACCTGATGAATAATACCGGCACCCGGTTTCCAGAAACCGATACCGTATTTGTTGGATACCGAAGCCAGAAAATCATAAACCTCCTGATTGTTATATTTTGCGTTATCAAGGTCTTTTTCAGCACCTTCTTTAGCAGTAATAAGGTGGTCGCAATGAACGGTTGAAGGTACAGCTACCACTTTTTTTCCGGCCTGCATAAACTGCAGCAAGGCCATTTGTGCGGTGGCATCCTGCATGGCTACACGGTCGGGACGGAAATCGACATACGATTTACCACGTTCATAAGTTTCTTTTGCAGCTCCTTCATCAAGGTGGGCATAAAGGACTTTTTCTGCATGTGTCATTGGCCTTCCCAGCATTTTTTTTGCTGCATCAACACGTTCCGGAAAACGTGCATATAGACCTTTAATCATTTCAATATCAAATGCCATATTATTATTTTTTAAACGGTTAGTTTTAAAACTATTCATTCCTGAAAAACAATATCTTTACAGGGGGCGCAAAGGTAGTTATTTCTTTGCGGAAGGACAAGGAATTGGAGGGTTTGCTACAAAAAACCTTTCCAGTCGCCACCCGCAGGCTTGCTTCGACTGAAAAGGTTGCGCGCAGGAGGCCAGGGTGATACTAACTGCCACCAAGTACCTTTTTCTCGATAATATCGTACAGCACCTCTTTTTTAACCGGTTTTGTAATATAGTCGTCGCAACCTAAATGCAGTGCCTGATCTTTCTCTTCGGGCATGGCATAGGCTGTTTGTGCTATAATTTTTACTTCAGGTTTTTTGAGTTTAATATGCCGTGTAGCATCGAGGCCATTTAATTCAGGCATTTTAATATCCATTAAAATTAAATCATAGTCATTTTCCATGGCCATTTTAATAGCCTGCAATCCATCATCGGCACGGTCGAGTATTTTAACCCTTTTTTCCAACAGAACCTTTAAGTAGAAAAAGCTTTCATCATTATCTTCGGCAACAAGTACTTTTAAATCGTTCCAACCCACAGAAGTTCTTTGTTTTGCTTTTTCCCCTTCACTTTTTTTATCAGATGGTTTATAAGGAAGGGTAAAATAAAACTCGGAGCCTCTGTTTAATTCAGTATCAACACCAATCTCCCCGCCCATTGTTTCAACAAGTTCTTTAGCAATATTTAATCCCAATCCGGTACCGCGAATACTGCTAAACATCACATCAGAGGTACGGTAAAACGCATCAAATACTTTTAAAGCTTCATCCTTAGCAATTCCTTTTCCGGTATCTTTTACAAAAAACCGTACCTTGTCGTTTGCTACCGCGAAACCTATTTCAACATGACCAGACAAAGTATATTTCAAAGCGTTGGACACAAAATTTGTTAACACCTGTTGTATCTTATCCACATCTGACACAAAAGAAAAATCCTTTAAATCTCCAGGAAACGTTATTCTTAAATCCAAATTATTTACATTTTCGTCGGAAACCAAAAACATTTGAAACACCGTATCAATTATTTCGGCAGGTTTACATTCCGACAACGTAACAGGTAGCTTTTCGCTCTGCAAACGCGATAAGAATATAACATTGTCGATTAGTTTTAAAAGCTGTTTCGCACTCTTCAAAATAATTTTTGAATAATCATCCTTTTCGTCACAAGATGCCTCCATCATTAAATCGGCAAATCCCATTACAGCATTCATCGGGGTTCGTATCTCGTGATTCATATTGGCCAAAAACGAAGTTTTAAGCCTCACTGCTTCTTCCGCCTTTTGTTTTGCACCTTCCAATTCTTTCATCGAAGCATTTCTAAGCCAAATATTTATTATGATATAGGAGAAAATATCCATCAGGTTGACTTCATCATCTGACATCTTATAATCGGGATCGGAAAAAATAAAACCTGTGAACCCGATTCGTCTATCCTCGTAAAACAAAGGAAAACAGACAAGGGTACCAATTTGTTTTTTTTGAAAAAGGCTTTTTAGCGACTCATTCTCTATTTCATTTATTGAATAGGAACAAATTTTTGAGGATTTTTCAATCTTTTCTAAAAACCAATCTTTAGCCAGCAATACTTCACTTTCATCCAAACCCGACAAAATATGCTTTTCATCCTGGCTGGCCGACCATTGATGAATACGGCTCCACTCTGCTTTTTCAAAATCATATTCCGTAAGGCACATCCGGTCGGCTTTCACAAAATTACCTATTTCAGTCAGGTAAAACTGAATGATACTTTTCAGATTAGACGCTCCTTCGGTAACATAATAAGAAAGAATGTTGTTTAAAATTTGCTGTTTTTTAAGATGAGCCTTTAAGTCGTCTTCAAACTTTTTACGCTTTGTAATATCTTGTTTAATAGCAATAAAACGAGATACCTTACCGTTTCTATCCAGCACCGGCGTAATGGTATTTTCTTCCTGATATAAGGTTCCGTCTTTTTTCTTGTTAATTAATTCCTTTGACCACACTTTTCCGGAAAGCACGGTATCCCACAAATTTTTATAAAAGCTCTGTGGATGCTTTCCGGATTTTAAAATTCGCGGGTTTTGGCCAATTGCCTCCTCAAAAGGGTATCCGGTTAAGGTAGTAAAAGCTTTATTAACCCATATAATATTGCCATCAATATCAGTAATTACTACAGCACTGGCAGCCGAATCGAGTGCATGCCTGATAACAACAAACTCGTTTTCTGTTTTTTCTCCTTCAAGAAAAAAGGCAACCTCTTTTGCAATGTCTGAAACAAGATTTAATGCCTGTGTGTTGTTTTTCAAGTTTTCCGATTTACACTTAATAAGCAGGCTTCCAAAATAGCGATTTGGAGAAATCAACGGAAATCCAATCCATAACGCCGGCAAATTTGCATCGTTATCCAAACCTGTAATGGTAAGTATTTCATTCCTGGTAAAAGCAACCATCGATTTTTTACTTTCCACCTTATTAAGAAGTAACCGCTCGGTTTTTCCGGGTTCAATATTTATTGCCGAACCATTTTTAAGCTCATAAATGATATCATCTTCTTTTTTATAAACAAAGATTTCCGAACCGTTAAGCCATGAAAACTTACGGAATTCATGCTCAACCATTACAAACAACCTCTTTTCATCAAAGCCACTTACACAAAACTCTTTAATATTTTCCAAAATATGTGAAGCAACCTGCATATCTTCTACGAGGGTTACATCTTTTACCGAGGAAAGAATCAATTTTTTATTGTTTAGCAATATGGTTCTTCCCGATAAAATACCGTGAATCAGATTTCCGAATTTATCTTTAAAAACAACTTTCATCTCCTTTACAAAACCATCCTTTGAGAGAGCTGAAATATACCTGTCTCGCTCTGACAGATTTTGCCAGATTCCCAATTCAGCATCATCTTTACCAATAATTTCATCGCGACTATATCCTAACCTGCTAATAAAATAGCTGTTGACGTCAACATAAATACCACTTTCTGTTACTATTGAAAAAGCCTCGTTCACCGATTCAACTGCCGACAAAAATTTTTGCTCACTTTGAAGCAAAGCCTGGTGAGAATCCACAACAGGTTGAATATCCTGCATGGTAATCACAAATTTTTGCGATACCGGGTCAAAATCCACCGAAACCTGCCATACCTGTTCCTTTTTTACTCTATCTTTAAATTTAAACTCAAAGCGCCCTGATTCAGATACATTACCTTTTCTTATTTCAGCATAAATTTTTTCAAGTTGTTTTTGGTACTCTGCAGGGGTAAATTCTGTCCAATGGCTTCCAATAACTTTACTCATATCAACTCCAAAAACATCAACAGCAACCTGATTAACAGCCGCTATGGTTCCATCCTGATTAATTATCACGATGGGTGACTTAAGGCTATGGGCAACAATACCAAGTAAACTTTCACGGCGTTCAATGGTATTTTGTTGCTGTTTTTGAGCCGAAACCCATTTTTTTAACTTAACAAGGTTTAACCCGGATGTATCGCCATGAAACAAAAAATCATCAAACCCGTTTTCGAGCCACTTAACAGGATTCTCGGTGTCAGGCAAATAAATCAAAGCAGGTAAAATTGTTTCGGAGCGTTGCTTCTGTATGGAAATGTAAGACATCAGTTTTTGCACCTCCGGCATGTCAACTACAAAAAACCGAATCTGTCCGTTGGCAGCAATATCAAGTTCCATTTCAGAAGAAACAACCTGAAAACCCAAACCGGTAAAAAAGCTATTTAACTCATCAAATAACGACCGCTCATTAACTGTCACAAGCACTTTATTATTTCCCATCATAGTATATTTTGACTGTCAAAGATAAACAAAATGCACGGTTAATAGTTATTCGGCATGTAAAGTATCTCTCAATGGAAATCATAACATTTAGTGATTCTTATTTTACATCTTACCCACAACACAATTCAATCGGCTCATCAAAACAAGAATTTTTCGGAAACAGAACTATTCAAATTAAAAAACCAGTCAACTTGTCGTATTTAACAAAATTATGTTATAATTGTAAATAATTATGAAAGGAAAAGTAATAGTAATAACAGGTGCCAGTTCAGGCATCGGCAAAGCGCTTGCATACGAGTTTTCAGGCAAAGGCTCCAAGGTTGTTTTGGGTGCCCGGAATGTTGAAAACCTGAAAAAAGTTGCAAACGATATAATGTTACAAGGTGGAGATGCCGTTTATTGTGCCACCGATGTTAGTAAAGAAAACGAGTGCAAAAATCTGATATTAACTGCCATTGAAAATTATGGCAAAATTGATGTTTTAATTAACAACGCGGGTATATCGATGCGAGCCATGTTTAACGACTTAAAGCTTGATGTACTTAAGCAGGTAATGGATATTAATTTTTGGGGTGCTGTGTATTGCACAAAATACGCCCTTCCGCACCTGTTAAAGACCAAAGGAAGTGTTGTGGGGGTTTCATCCATAGCAGGGCTTCAGGGTTTACCGGGACGAACAGGCTACTCTGCTTCCAAGTTTGCCATGAACGGATTTATGGAAACACTGCGCGTTGAAAACCTTAAAACAGGGCTGCATGTATTGATGGCCTTTCCGGGTTTTACTGCCTCAAACATTAGAAACACAGCGCTGGCAGCAGATGGCACCATGCAAGGCGAATCGCCGCGTGACGAGGGTAAAATGATGTCAGCTGAAGCTGTGGCAGGCCATATTTACAGGGCTGTTGTAAAGCGAAAAAACCGACTTATTTTAACCTCACAGGGTAAATTAACCTTTTGGATTAATAAGTTTTTCCCCAACTGGATGGACAAACTGGTTTACAGCCATATGGCTAAAGAACCCGATTCACCTTTTAAATAATAAGTATAAAAACCAAAATCAAAATAATACAACTATGTTAAAATCATTAGAAATTAAGCCGAAAATAGGATTTGGCGAAATAGAATTCGGAGAATACCTTGATAATATCGTAAGCCTGCTTGGCGAAGCGGAGGAAATCGACACCATTGAAGAAGACGAAGAGATGAACATGCTTATTCTCCATTATTGGGAACTGGGGTTTTCGGTCATCTTCGAAGGTGGTGCAAAGCAAATTGTATCGGGATTTGAAACCGACCACCCCGAGGCAACTATGTTCGAGAAAAAAGTAATTGGTATGTCGGAACAAGACATTATAAATTTAATGCAAGACAATGGCCTTGGTGACTACGACACTGAAATGGAAGAAGTTGACAAACGCATATCGTTTGATGATGAAATGCTGGATTTTTACTTTCGTGACGATAAACTGGTATATGTTAACTGGGGGGTTTACGTTAATGAAGAGGGCGAAATAGAGGATTTTTAAAAAGATAAGAATTATATTACACTGATATAAAACCTCTTACAGCTTAATATTCTATTTGACCGATAAAATAATATGGCAAATTGAACAAGCAAAACATCACCATCATGAAAAAGGTTCTTGTGGTTACCTATTCTCAGTCGGGGCAGCTTAACGATATTGTTAATAATGTGCTGAAGGAGTTTAACAATGACGTTGAAATAGTGATAGAAAACCTTAAGCCCAATCCGCCATTTCCTTTCCCCTGGACCAATATAGCTTTTTGGGATGCCATGCCCGATGCCGTGGACCTGATTCCTGCCAAACTAAAACCCTTTTCTTTTAATCCCGATGAAGACTTCGACCTCATCATACTTGGTTTTCCCATCTGGTTTTTATCGCCCGCCATTCCCATTACCTCCTTTTTAAAGTCTCCCGAAGCTGCCAGGGTTATGAAAGGCAAACCGGTAGTAACCATTATTGGCGCCCGCAACATGTGGGTGAATGCCCAGGAAGATATCAAGCGAATGATTCTTAACAACGGCGGCAAACTGGTTGGCAACATGGCATTGCGCGACAAAGCCAATAACATAGCAAGTGTGGTAACCATTATCTATTGGATGATGACCGCTAAAAAAGACCGGCTATGGGGTATCTTCCCGAAACCCGGTATTTCTGATAAAGATATTGCCGCCGCGGAAAGGTTTGGTAAACCAATTTATGAAGCCCTTGAAAGCGGTGATTATAATGATTTGCAGAATAAACTTCTTGAACTCGGTGCCATCGACCTTGTACCCAATGTGGTGTTTATGGAGCTTCGCGCTAAAAAGTTTTTTCGTAAATGGTCGAAGTTTATCCGCAAAAAAGGCGAACATGGCGACCCCAACCGAATTTCGAGGCTTAAAATGTTCAAATGGTATCTTCTTATTGCTATTTTTGTCGCTTCTCCAATAGCCATCTTACTTTTCTATCTGTTTTTGCCATTAACCTGGTGGAGGTTTAGAAAAAAGCTGGATTATTTTAAAGGAGTGGAATTGAAAAACAAATAGATGAACGACGTTTACATTACCCGCATAGAGAAATTTTTACCCAACGACCCGGTGTCCAACGATGAAATGGAGGATCTACTGGGTGTTATTGATGGAAGAGAATCAAAATCCAGGGTGTTGATACTTAGAAGCAACGGCATTAAAACCCGTTATTATGCGTTGAATAAAAAAGGAAATATTACACACACCAATGCACAGATTACTGCCGAAGCCATCCGGCGACTTTTTGATGAGGATATCAAATTTGAAGATATTGAGCTGATTGCTGCGGGAACCTCGTCGCCCGATGTGGTACAGCCTGCCCATGCGTTAATGGTAGCCGGCGAGTTGGGAGGAAAACCCATTGAAGCCATCTCGGCACAAGGCACTTGCAATGCTGGCATGCTGTCGCTTAAATATGCCTGGATGGCTTTAAAAACCAGCGACAAAAAAAGAGCCGTGGTGGCCGGTTCGGAAGCCTTTTCTTCGTGGATGAAAGCCGAAAACTATGAAGCTGAAATCGATCGCAGAAAAGAGCTGGAAGAAAATCCATACATCGCCTTTGAAAAAGATTTTTTGCGATGGATGCTAAGCGATGGCGCCGCTTCACTGTTGATGCAAACAAACCCTGAAGAGGGAAAACCCGCCCTGAAAGTGGAATGGATTGATATACTTACCTATGCTGTTGAACTGGGCACTTGCATGTATGCAGGCTGCGAAAAAGAAAAAGACGGCAGCGTTAAAGGATGGCGCGAAATGACAGCTAAAGAGCAGCAGTTAAAATCGGTTTTTACACTCAAACAAGATGCCCGAATTTTACAAAAACATATAGTTGAAAAAGGAATTGAACATTTTAAAATTGTAATTGACAAATACGATATCGACCTTGACAGCATTGACTATTTCCTGCCCCACATCTCTTCCATGTTTTTCAGGAAACCTTTAAGCGACGGATTTAAAGCTGCCGGCCTTAACATCCCCGACGAGAAATGGTTTTTAAACCTCCCACGGGTTGGAAATGTAGGTGCCGCATCGGCCATGTTGATGCTGGAAGAACTTTTTAACACCGGTAAATTGAAAAAGGGAAACAAGGTTATGTTAATGGTTCCCGAAAGTGCCCGCTTTTCGTATGCATTCGCACTACTTACTGTAGTTTAACCTTTACAGCCATCCTTGCATGAACTACCTTTCCATAAAAGAGTTATCCAAAAGCTACGGCGAAAAGGTTCTTTTTGAGGGCATCAGCCTCGGATTGCACAAGGGTGAAAAAACAGCACTTATTGCCAACAACGGAACCGGAAAATCCACCTTGCTAAAAATTATTGCAGGCAAGGAGGAAGCTGACGAAGGCGAAGTGGTTTTCCGAAACGGAATCAAACTTGGATACCTGCCACAGCAGCCGGTTTTTGATGAATCGATGACCATTAACAAACTGGTATCGGGTTCGCACTCCGAAGTGCTGGCGGTTATCAGAGAATACGAAGAAGCACTGCATTATCAGGCAAAAAACCATTCCAAAGAGGCACAGCAACGGGTGGAAAAAGCTACCACTCAGATGGATTTGCAAAAGGCATGGGACTACGAACGCAGGTTAAAACAAATTCTCACCAAATTTTCAATTTTAAATCTCGACCAGCAAATTGGCACACTATCCGGAGGACAAAAAAAGCGGCTGGCGCTGGCCTTAACGCTTTTGGATGAGCCTGACATCCTGTTGCTTGACGAGCCTACCAACCACCTTGATATCGACATGATTGAGTGGCTGGAAAAGCACCTGCAACAAAGCAACGTTACCCTGTTTATGGTAACCCATGACCGATATTTTCTCGACAGGGTTTGTAATCACATTGTGGAAATGACCGATGGCACCATCTACAACCATCAGGGAAATTACAGCTATTTTTTACAGAAAAAAGCCGAACGCGAAGAGGTACAAAGTGTGGAAATTGAAAAGGCAAAAAAGCTAATGAAAAAAGAGCTGGATTGGATGCGACGCCAACCCAAAGCACGTACCCATAAGTCGAAATCGCGTATCGATGCTTTTTACAATATTCAAAAAAAAGCCTCTTCAGGTAAAAAGGAAGAGGAGTTGCAGCTGGACACCATCAACCGCAGGATGGGTGGCAAAATTTTGGAGGTAAGGTCGCTTACAAAAAGCTATGGCAACATTAAAATTGTTCAGGATTTTGAATACACCTTTAAAAAAGGGGAGCGCATCGGTATCATTGGCAAAAACGGCTCGGGGAAGTCATCGTTTTTAAACCTTTTAAACGGTGTTGAAAAACCGGATTCGGGAACGGTAACCGTTGGTGACACTGTTGTATTTGGCTATTACAAACAGGACGGGCTTCCGGTTTTGCGAAATGACCAAAAGGTGATTGACGTGGTTAAGGAGATTGCCGAAGTCATTGAAACCTCCAAAGGAAACAGCATGACGGCTTCGCAGTTTTTGAACTACTTTATGTTTCCTCCCGACATGCAGTATGCGTTGGTGGCAAATTTGAGTGGTGGTGAACGCCGCAGGCTTTATCTGCTTACCGTGCTCATCAAAAACCCCAATTTTCTGATACTTGATGAACCAACCAACGATTTGGATTTGATAACCCTTTACAAGCTGGAGGAGTTTTTGATGAATTACAAAGGGTGCCTGCTATTGGTTTCGCACGACCGTTATTTTTTGGATAAACTCAGCGACCACCTTTTTATATTTGAAGGAGACGGTAAAGTCAAAGATTTTTACGGCCCGTACAAAGCGTACCGTCAGCAATTGTTAGAAACGGAAAAAGAGCAGAAAGAGCAACGTCAGGCGGAGAAAAAGGAGCAGCTTAATAAAACTGCCGGAAAAAAGTCTGTAAAAAAGAAACTAAGCTACAAAGAGCAAAAAGAGTTCGAACAGCTTGAACAGGATATTGACACCCTGGAAAAAGAGAAGGCAACCCTGGAAGCCCGCCTCAACACCGGCATCACCGATTTTGAAGTCCTTCAGGAGATATCAGGTAAAATAAAAACGATAATGGACCAACTGGACGAAAAAACCCTCCGCTGGATGGAGTTGGAAGAGTTGAAAGAGCAACTGAAACAATAGATTAATTGCTTGTTATTCAATAACAAATTTACCGGTTGACACTTTGTTACCAGCCTGAATATTATAAAAATACACAGCCCGCTTTACGCCCCGGGTGTCCCATAAAAATACATTTCCGTTAAAAACCTGTTTAGTGATCACCCGCCCCAATTGGTCGTAAATAGTAATAATTCTGTTTGCTTTCCCATAGTACTTTCCAATACCGTTTATTTCAAATTGTATAAACTTACTGGCCGGATTGGGATAAACTTTCACAAAAGAGGATACCCTTTTTATTTCAGGTGGTTTAACCCCTTCTGTATTTTCATATTTCATACCTGTTAAACCCCCACAGCCAAAAATCCAAAAAGTACCGTCGGAGGACATTCTTCCCTGAAAAAATCCTTCCGAGTTGGCAAAAATGCCATCGTATTGCTGATAAACAATTGTATCGGATTTATTCATAAACCGCAACTCATGCGGAAGCACCAGCCAGGTATTATTAAAACTATCCACACCAATATCAAAGGTAAATTCGCTATACCCGGGTCTTGAATACACTTTAGGAACAACAAGTTTCCAATTGTTAATATAACCACTATCAACATATATTTTATTGTCAACCCAAAGCCATATTCTTCCCAGCGAGTCACAACGAATTCTGGAATAATCCTGTCCCTGAGGTATTTGCGAATTTTGCGAATTATAGTAGGTAAAAGTTTCATCGGGATAGGAACAATAACCTATACCCTCTTCGTTGGTAAACCAAACATTACCGGCAGTATCAATGTCTATGGAAAAGAAATCAACATAGTCCTTTTCTTTCAACCCCACTTCCGTCCAATAATTAGTGTATGGTTTTCTTTTAAATATCCCCACTTTTGTTGATGCATAAATATAGTCGTTCTTTCCGTGTGACAATTCATAAACACCCCAATTTCCACACCAGGTACAAACCTGAGTCCTTATCATTTCACCATTACTATAAAACCAAACCTTATCCTCTGTGCTTAATGCTATCTCACCTTCGCTGGTTGCTGAAATATAATTATATAACCAACCGTAGCTGTTAATTGTGTACCAGCCCGTATCTTCAAGCACCGACACATTAAAATTACCACCCCACATCCTGTCTTCCGAATCGATATAGCCGAAACAAAAAGATCTTTCGGGCATTTCACTGCATCCCAAACACAAACTATCAATAATTGTATCGTTAAATTTAATTAATCCTTTATTGTACTTACTTATCAATACTTCATCTCTCAAATTATCATAAAAAGCACCCATTGTCCCCTTCAAAATATCAGACCCCATTGTATTTTCGCTGTAAATTGCTGTAGTACCATCCTCTTTTAAAATAACAAATCCATTGCTGCCAATAAAATAGATATCACCATTTTTATTTTCAAGTATATCGTGTTGGTAGTCATCCAGACTTTCATCAAAATCCGACAGTTTAATACACTGAATACTATCTTCAGAGAGGAACTTATATGAATAATAATATCCTACATAATACTTTTCCCCCTCTGAAGTGATAAACACCTTAAGCAAAATATCATTCTGCAACAGGGTATCAAGATTTGAATATTGCATGTTCCCGTTTTCAATGGTAATCATCCATTTTAGTGCACTAACATAAAGGGTTCCCTCTTCATCTTTATATATATCAACAATATGGTGTGTTGAATCATTACAAAAAATACTCCATGAGCCATCTGCTTTTCTTTCGTACAAACCAAGATTGGAACCTATCCACAAGTTTCCCGACTGATCAAACTCAACCTGAGTAAAAAATTGGTCAGCAGAGTCAGTTATGGGTGAGGTAAAATGATTATACCAAATCGTGCTGTCAGAATTGAAGCAAAAAACACCATTCTTACTGTCGCAAAACCATAACGATGAATCAGGGGCGAAAGCAAAATCAACAATTCTGGTTCCTTTAAGCATGCTGTTAACCGGTTTGTACCAATTCAAAATGGAATCGTTTTCAGGATCATACTCTATGATACCTCCTGTAGTACACAAAGTGTTTTTATGCAAACCGGGAATAATTTTATTAACGGTACGTGAACAAACTTTATTGGTAACAATAATGGTGTCCTGTGCTTGTAACACGGTAACAAACAAACTCGAAAATATAATCAACAGAAAGAGCGGCATTTTTTTCATAACCATTAATATTTGCAGTATCAATATTGAACTTGTTTAAATAAAGGTTAACTTCAAATAAGTTTAGTAAAAATTGTTGGCTAACAAATATAAGCAATAAAATTGCATCAAACAATTTATTAATAAAATCAGAACAGGTTTATTTTTAAATGATTTCTTAAAAATCTTTCCCATTAATTACACTTATTCCATATTCCGATATAGAATATA
>WGDP01000047.1 GCA_015493215.1 Bacteroidales bacterium
AGTTACTCAATCATCAACTTTCTACTTCCGGCAAAATGATTGTTAATCGAAACCGTTAGTACATATAATCCTGAACTTAAACCATCTGTATAATATTCTATTGAATTACCCTTTACGTGGTTATAGCTGTGTTTTCTAATTAACATTCCTTTGCCATCAAAAAGCTGCAAAGTGATTTGTTGACTACTTCTTCCTTCGATGGAAACTGTAAATTTATCAGAACAAGGATTTGGAAAAATAGTTAGCAAAATTCCGGGTTGTATATCGTTTTGAATACCGGATGATGAATGATATTCATATGCACCAATGTCATAATCACTTCCAAAGGGACGGTTGATGTCGTCAAAATCAACGGTTGGTGCATCAATAGAATCTCCATTGTCGATTGCAGGCGATTTTTTTAATAAATGAAAATTATACAGGTTCGTATCAACAAAAAACGGATTTCCTATAATGCTGTCTGTTCCGTATAGTGTTCCCGACGCAGTATTATTTCCGTAAAGCAAATTATGGTCAACAATTGCACCGCTTTCTATTTGATGAATGGCGATTTGTGCACTATTATTGCTACACACATTGTTTCTTATGGTGATATCCGATGCGTTCGGGTTGTCAATTTCAATACCAAACCCCCATCCATTATCGTAGTTGCCGTTATTATAGCAGGTGTTATTTATGATTTTGATATGTTTTATCGGCTTTATTCCCGGAAAACCAATATCACTCCAATCGCCAAGTTCGATGCCTCCATATTTGTTTTGATAAATAATGTTGTTGTAAATATTTATGTTTTCGATTAATCCCCCGTTTTCGGATGCCACAGCCAATCCGGTTTCCGAGCAATGATGAATTCTATTTTGATAAATATTGATATCATGTGTATGTCGATCCCATGCATCGGCATAGATACCCAATCTGTTGTTTAGATGATGTACCTCATTTTTAAAAACATTGATGTTATAAGAGCCTTGTTTTATGTCAATTCCTTCACCACCATTTGTTCCCGGGCCGTTATCGTGAACATTATTTTCAAAAACCTCACAGTAGTTTGAGTTTGCCACTGATATACATTCCTGCTCACCATCGTTACAGGCCAATTCTATTTCATTATTTTTGATAGTAATATAGCTGCAATTCCAAATGCCTATGCCACTTGAAAATGTATTGAAAGTATGATTGTTTTCAATAATAATATGATGGGAATTATCAGCCCAAATACCACCATAATCGGCATTCATTATTGTAAAACCTGATATTTTAATATAACTTTTGTCTGATACGTCAAACAGTCCATTCCACGATGCTCCCCAAGAGATGCCGGTTCCGGTAATGGTAACAAGCTCATTGTTAAAGCCGGAAAAAACGATATAGTTATCAATGGTTCCGGAATGCTGAACGATAACTCTTTCGTTGTAAGTGCCCGCTTTCACAAAAACCGTATCACCGGCAATTACCGCATTTGCCGCTTTTTGTATGGTAGCCCAGGGTTGCATTTCGGTACCCGGATATGTATCGTCCCCGGTGGATGCAACATAATAGGTGCTTGCATGAATACCTAAGGTAGTAATAAATAGCAAAATATTTAGAATAACTATTTTCATGTTTTCAGGTTCTGTTTTGTATTTGCCACGATAGATAATTATGCAGCAAATGTTAGATATACAGTCAGATAAGGTACCCTATTAGCAAAATACTAATACGTTCGGGCGTATTCCCTTTTATTTATACAGCCCCAGCAGCACCTTTTCGTGGGTGATTGGCGCCGAAGTGTTGAGTTCATAATTTTCACGGAATGCACGCATGGCATCCTGAATGGCAAAAAAGGCGCCAATTCCGTAATTAAAGGGTGGTTCACCCACTGCTTTTGATTTTAGGATTGCCCGTTCATTTCCTTCCGATTTCAGGTCGCTGATGCGTATCTCTTTTGGAGCTGAGTAAATATCGGGAACCTTATAGGTTGACAATGAATTTGACAGGAAGCTACCCTTTTCATCAAAAACGAGGTCTTCAATGGTCATCCAGCCAATACCCTGCACAACAGCGCCTTCAACCTGACCGTGATCAATGGTTTCATTCATTGATTTTCCAAAATCATGAACAATATCAACATTTTCTATTTCATAGGTTCCTCTTAAAATATCAACAACAGCAGTAATGCCGGCCATACCGAAAACATGATAAGCAAAGGGATGTCCCTTTTCCAAATTTTTGTCAAAATGAATTTCGGGAGTGGCATAGTGGCCGTTTTCGGTAAGTCCCACCCGTTCAAGATGTGCGGTCATTACAAGCTCTTCCCAGGTTAATGAACTTACTTTTCCACTGTTTATCACCTTTTCATTTTCAATAATTATGCTGTCCGCTTCGGTATTTAACAATTTGGCGGCAACCAATATCAGGCGTTCTTTCAACTTATTACAAGCTATCTCAAGCGCTTTTCCGTTAAGGTCGGCGCCGGAGCTTGCAGCAGTGGGAGAGGTGTTTGAAACCCGGGTGGTATTGGTGGTTTCTATTTTTACCCTTTCAACATTTACCGACAGCACCTGTGCGGCCACCTGCATCATTTTAGTGTTTACACCCTGTCCCATCTCAACAGCCCCGGTACTTATTCCTATGCTGCCATC
This sequence comes from Bacteroidales bacterium, assembly GCA_015493215.1. Classification (GTDB taxonomy): domain Bacteria; phylum Bacteroidota; class Bacteroidia; order Bacteroidales; family F082; genus B16-G9. Next base: position 2,622 of record WGDP01000047.1, read on the forward strand.
CTGGTAGATGTGAACAAGTGCTCTTGCCTGATTCATCGATTGGTTGGTAAATGAAATACCAAAGCAAATGGGCATCAATGCAAAGCCCTTTTTAGTAAGTCTGTTTTGAGCGTTATAGGTTTTTACCGACTCTTTAATTTTTTCAATGCCAAATTTTTCATCAAACTGTTTCCATACTTTAACGGCATTGTCTTCATCGGGCGATTGTCCGTAAGGAAAGGTTTCTCCTTTACGGATAAGATTGTTTTTTTGAATTGCATCGGCCTTAACACCAATTGCTTCGGCGGCTTTTGCAATGGCCGTTTCCATTAAAAACATCCCCTGGGGTGCGCCAAAGCCTCTAAAGGCTGTATTGGGCGGCAGGTTGGTGCGGCAACTGTAAACGGTTCCCCTTACGTTGGGGATGTAATAAGCATTGGTAATGTGAAACAGGGTTCGTTCCAAAATGGCCGGTGAGAGGTCGGTGGCGGCGCCTCCGTTTTGGAAATAATCGGCTTCAAAAGCAATAATCTTAAGCGATTTATCCAATCCGATGGTAAAGTCATATTCGTAAGGATGACGTTTTCCGGTTATCATCAGGTCGATGTGGCGCGGCAGGATAATTTTTACAGCTTTGTGTGTAAGAAAGGTTCCCAGTGAGGCCATCACAGCCCAGGGTGTCGCCTGGTCTTCTTTACCACCAAACCCACCGCCCAGACGATTTACATCCACCTCAATTTTATGCATGGGGCAGCCCAATACGTGTCCAGTTATACGTTGTACGGCTGTGGGACCCTGTGTTGACGAAAAAACTTTAATGTTTCCGTTTTCTGACGGAAGGGTGTAAACGCCTTGAGTTTCAAGGTATAAATGTTCTTGGCCTGCACTCGATGCACTTCCTTTAACAATGTATTCACATTCTTTAAAAGCGCTGGTCACATCTCCCTGCCTGAAGGTTCGGGGAGGAACCAGAAAAGATTTGTTTTTCGCAGCTTCTCTCGGACTTGTAACAGGCTGTTTCTCTTCAATATCGAAAACAACTTTTCCGGCAGCTTCCCAGGCGGTGTCGTAATCGTTGGCAAGAATAAGCGCAACGGGCTGTCCTTTAAAGTGTATCTCGGGATCGGCAAAAAGCTGTTCGTCCTGAACGATGCTGCCAATTTGGTTCTCCCCCGGAATGTCAGCAGCAGTAACAATACGCACAACACCGGAAGTGCTTTCAGCCTTGGTGTAGTCAATGTTACGGATGATACCGTGAGCAACGGGTGAAACAACCACAGCACCATGCAAGGTTCCCTGCTGTTCGGGAATATCATCAATATAAATGGATTGGCCGGTAACATGGCCTCTTGAATCAATATTTTTCATGGTAATTAAGCTTTCAAAACCGGTAAAACAACATCAGGGGTAAACACTTTGGGAAACATTTCCATAAAATGGGCAAAAAAAAGCTGCCTTAACAACAACCGTTTGTAGAGAACAGTTCCCCGTACATCACCAATGGGGCTGACCTCTTCCTGCATAACTGCTTCAGCATCTGTCAGGGTTTGCATGGTTAACGGTTTATCCGTTAGGAAATCCGATGTTTTTTCAAAGTATTTCGGAACAGGTGCAATACCGCCGGCTGCCAGGGAAGCTGATAGAATTGTTTGGCCTTTCACTTGTACATTGATGGCTGAATTAACACTGGCAATATCAAGATGCAACCTTTTACTTACCTTTTCAAAGTTTACAAAATGGTGCTTTCCGGGTAGTTCAAATTCGATGGTTTCAATAATTTCACCTTCGGATAAATCAAGTTTTTTGTAGTCTAAAAAGAAATCTTTAAGTTGAATAGTGCGCTTCTCTCCTAATGTGGTTAAAAGGGTAAGAGAAGCCTCCAAGGCCAAAAACAGAATACTCATATCACCAATGGGAGAGGCATTTACAAAATTTCCTGCCAGAGTTGCAGTGTTGCGTATCTGCTCCGAAGAAACCAGTTTAAACCACGTTTTCAGTTTTGGAAAAGCGGTTGTTAGCGGTTTAGAACCAAGCAGGTCGTTAACCGTTACCGAGCCACCCATAATTATTTTATTACCTCTTTGTACAATACGGTTTAAATGAGGAATATCTTTGGTAAGGTTTAGTGCCGAAACCTTTACTTCGCCCGGTTTTTGAACCATCAGGTCGGTGCCGCCCCCCACAATCATATCGGGTTGGGCAGTTGCATGGTCACGTTGTCCTATGGCAGACAGTCGTTCAGCAATAGTTTTAAAATATTCGGGAATAAAATGATGTTCCGAAAGCCACGCAATATCGTTATCCCGGTTTTTATCTTTTAAAAGATCGGCCACTTTAAAGGCCGCCTTTTCAATGGATTTGTAGCCGGTACACCGGCAAATATTTCCTGCCACCGAAGCAATTGCTGCCGGTTTAAGTCCTGCCTGTTTGCCAAGGCTGTAGCCTGTTAACGACACTACAAACCCCGGAGTACAGAAGCCGCATTGGGTACCTGCATTGCTGACAATTTCCTGTTGAACAGGAGTTAGGTCATCGGTATTAAGCCCTTCAATGGTAACAATATGTTTGCCATGCGCATTTCCCAGCGGAGTAAGGCATGAAACAATGGTTTTGTAAATTACTTTGCCGTTGTGAAGCATCCCTTCTAAAACGGTACAAGCTCCACAGTCGCCCTCCTTACAGCCCGATTTGGTGCCTTTGAGGCCGGCTTCGTTTCTGATAAAGTTAAGCAACGACATACCTGCCGGTGCTTCTGTTTTTATCAGGTTGTTGTTTAATATAAATGTAATCACGGTGTGTAAGTTTTAACCGGTAAAGATAGATAATCTCGTTGTAATGTCAAGGCAATTCTTGCGCTTCATTATAGAAACTAACCGTATGATTGATAATTCCGGCATCTTTTGTACAACAACATATTGATTTTAGTAGTATTATTGTAACATCAAGCAAAACGAATAACAATTAATAAAAAGTACAATGAAATATCCCGGTTTTTTTGATGAAATAGCCCCTATAATCCTTAAAGATAACCTTAGTTCTTTTTTGGGTTCTACCGAAGACGGTATAATGGAATATTCCTATCTTGATGTTGTTAAAATGGCAGGACACAGCTGTGGCGTTACCAGCGGCGCATACCTGATGACACGGGAAGGATTGAAAGCACTTTATGGAAAAGATACGCCCATGAGGGGTGAAATTAAAGTTGAACTGCAAGGAACATTAGAGGACAACACAGGTGTTTTTGCACAAGTATTTTCGTACCTCACAGGCGCAACAAGCGATACCGGCTTTTTGGGAATAATGGGAAACTTTAACAGAAGAAATCTGCTTTTCTATGGTGCTGATATTCCGTCAAACGTTCGCTTTACACGCCTTGACACTCATAAAAGTGTGGATGTTAGTTACGACTTATCAAAAGCGGTTAACCCGGGGGAAATTATGCGATCGGCCATAGGTCCCAATGCCACTGAGGAAGGAAAAAAAACCTTTCCTGTACGCTGGCAAAAAATGGTTAAAACCATTTTTGACAATGCAAACAAAGTAATCAGTGTGAAAGAGGTTTTATAATTAAAGTTGAAGGAGTTTAATTCAACAAAACACCCCATCGAACAGCACTCAATAACTCATCATACAAAAAACAACAACCCGGGCAACCAAAAAATCAACTCGCCAAATGTTTTGTAATATTCATGTTTTTTGAAAAACCCCGGGAGCAGAGAAATCGTAAAAAGTAATGTCAGCATAATGGCTTCAATAATAACTGCAAAACCATCACTTCTGTTTTTAGTTAGAGTGAAAAGCATTATCAATATTGCCAAAGCGGTCAAAAACAAAATATTCAAAAAAATTCCTGTCATTTTTTTACCGAATGTTACAGCAAAGGAGTTATGCCCGTCGTTTATGTCCTTATCCACTTCAAATGCCGACACAAGAATGCCTTCGAACCACACCATAAGCACCAACGAAATCATTACTAACCAATCAAACAGCGACAAAACAGAACCATGTAGCAAAACAGGATATAACCAAATACCAATTACATAAAAAAGACTGATAATAAACTCTTTATGGAAATAAGAATGTTGCTTTCGGCTAAAAAAAACCAAACCGAGATATAATACAGCAAGAAACCCGGTAATTAATCCGGCAATAACAATTGATTTGTTTAAAAACATAAAAGTTAATGCTAAAGCAGTCAAAGCGGAAATGATAAGCGCAATTAAAAGAGGAAGACGAAACCGGTAATGTATTTGGTGCCGTCTGATAACAGCGCTGTTTTTTCTGGAAAAACTATCGAGCAGATGATCGGAGGTGTATATAGTCCAAACCGAAAGTGCCAACACCAACCACCAACATTTGTTTGGGGTTACATGCAACAGTTTAACAGCAAAAAGCCCCATGGCCAGTGATCCCACAACAATATCAAGACTCAAAAGTTGTAAGAATCTAAAAGTGTTTTTTAGGTGATTATTTTTTACTGCAATCTTCATTGGGGCGTATAATTAAACATAATAAAGCAAAAAGGCTCCCAATCACAATTGAAAAGGAGCCTTTTTTTATTTTATATCGTAACAATTAATACTCTTCTTCTATATCCTCATCTTTCAAACATTCAATTAGATAAGGATGATTTTTAGCAACCAACGGACGTTTCGACAGTGATATTGCAAAGATAAGTGCAAACAATCCGGCGTAGCCTATAAAGGTTCCTATTTCAATAAATCCGAAGGCAACATGATGAATGGTTCCTGGCATCACCTCATTGAAGATTTCAATATATTGTCCAACAATTAACACCACAACGGTGAATAACAAGGCGTTGGCATTTTTTGCAATACGATTCCACATGAGGAACAAAAACGGGAATGCCCAGTTAATAAAAATTTCGGCAAGGAACAGTCCCTGAAATCCACCTTCACGGCGAATATGGTAATAAACGGTTTCCTCGGGAATGTTTCCGTACCAAATGAGCAGGTATTGAATAAACCACATATAGCCCCACATGATACTCAACATGAAAATATATTTTGAGAAATTATGAAGATGGGCTTTTGTAAGAAAGGGAAAGTACCCCAATTTATTTAAAATAATAACGGTTCCGGTAATAATAACAGCTCCGTGATAAAAGGCCGAAACAAAGATTTTAACTGAAAACAAGGTACTAAACCAATGTGGTTCCAGCGACATAACCCAATCGATACCAACAAAAACAATGGAGATACCCAATACAAAAATAAACACCTTAGAAAGGAATTCTATTTTAATAAACGAATCAAATCCGCCTATTTCATCCTCTTTTAACGATAATTTGCGAATACGGCACGCTAAAAACAGCCATAGCGCAAAAAATACAACAGTTCTGATAATAACAAACGGAATATTCAGGTAAGGTGATTTGTGTACCAGCACGGCATCGTGAACAGCTTCGGGTTCGGCCCAATGAAAAAGATGAGGAATGGCAAAAAACAGGGGTATCCACAAAATAAAAGCTATCATTAGGTTTACAGCCAATGCCTGTGGAATCCTTACAAAGCCTGCCGACCAACCTGACTGTGTAATGGCTTGCAAGGCCATCCAAAATAGTCCTCCCAAAACAATTGACAGGAACATGAAATTGTTTAATAACAAGTTGGCCCATGTTCGGGTACCATCACCTGCAATAAAACCTGCTGCAATGGTAATAATCCCAATGGCAATCAGGACGAACATGATGCTTATAAATGATTTACTTACTTTAAGTTTACTATCCATGAGAATAAATTTTAATGGCAGTGGAATTATTATTTGACAATTGAACGTAGATAATCTACTATTCTCCAACGATTTTCAGGTGTAATCTGTACTCCGTGAGGCCCCATTAATCCTGAGATTGAGCCTTCGGTGATGATAAAATAAATCGATCCATCGGGCATATCCTGTACATAACTGCTTGTCAAATCGCGTGGTTTGGCTGGAAACAGTTTAGCCGTATAAAGATGGCCGTTACCCTTTGCATCAAAGCCATGGCAATCTGCGCAAAAAATATCAAACTGTCTTTTGCCTTCAGCAATGTTTTCATCAGTTGCTTTTATAGGATTAACGAGTTCTTTACCCGCTTTTGCCTGATCGGCTACCCTTTCACCGGGACCCTTGGGGTGATAAGGGAAGTAGGAACTGTTACGTGCCACAGCACCATCGGGAGCTGGCTGATTTACTTGTCCGTTAGGCAGTATGGTACTGGCGTTGTAGGCTTTATCATATTTGGTAAAATACATATCGTAGTCGGCCATATATGCATACCCGGGATTATTTTTATCTTGGTTACATGATGACATGGCAACCATCAGCAGTGAAAGAATAAAAAATATTGTTTTGTTTTTCATGTTAGAAGTTTTTTCCATTAAACATTGCTTCTGTTTACCTCAACAGCGCCATTTTGTTTTAACAGCTCATCAATTTTATTCATGTCGTTGTCATCCATATCACGTCCCTGTTCAATAACAATAACGAACTTATCGTCCATACTCCTGTGGTCGGGTAAAGGATTATTTTTCCCCGGCCACATTTTTTCACGAATCAGCAGCGTTGCCAAGGTAAAAACAACACCTGACAATATGGTTAAAACAAACATTAGAACAACAAAAGAGAGAGAATTATGTGGTTTCCCGCCAAATGTTAAAGGATAATCGGTAACCGAAGTCCAATAAAGGAAAGCGAAAACCGAAGCAGTACCCAATGCCCCGTAAATAAATGTGGCATAAGGCATTCTGGTTTTCAACTTTAATAGATCCCATACATGTTCTAAAGGAAAGGGCGAAAAAACATCCTTTATCTTTACATCATGTTTTACTAGTTCTTTCACAGCATCAGTAACCACATCCGGGTCATCAAAAACGCCGAGAATTTGATTTTGATTATTCATGATTCTCTGTATTTTCAGTTACAATACTGGTTTCTTTATTAATTCCTTTAAGTTCGCTAATGGCCATCATTGGCAGGAAGCGGAGGAATAACAAGATTCCTAAGATAAAAAATCCAATTGTTCCTACATAAATAGCTATTTCAGTTGCTGTTGGTGAGTAGCCGTGCCACGTTGAAGGCAACCATGTTTTTGATAACGAGGTAACAACAATAACAAAACGCTCGTACCACATACCGATATTGATTAAAATACTGATAATAAATACGATGGCAACGTTGCTTCTAATCTTTTTAAACCAAAACAGTTGTGGTACAATGGCATTAAACGTAATCATTGCCCAATAGGAGTAAGCATACTCGCCAACCGTTCTGTTTTTAAAGAAGACAAACATTTCATAAGGAGAGTCGGAATACCAGGCTACAAAAATTTCGGAAATGTATGCCACACCCATGATAAGTGAAACAAAGGTTAATACCCTTGTAATGGCATCAAGGTGTTTTTTGGTAACATATTGTTCGTATTTATATACTTTTCTAACAATAATCATTAAGGTCAATACCATGGCAAATCCCGAGAAGATAGCACCCACAACAAAGAAAGGAGGGAAGATAGTAGAGTGCCATCCCGGTACTACGCCGGCAGCAAAGTCGGTAGCCACAATGGAGTGAACCGAAATTACCAAAGGAGCAGTTAAGCCGCCCATCAGCAATGCTGCCGACTCAAAGCGCAGCCATCCTCTGGCAGAACCTGCCCATCCAAAACTAAGTACGTTATAAACAGCCTTTTTAATTTTTGAGGTTGTGCGCTCGCGAATGGTGGCAAAGTCGGGCATCATACCTACATACCAAAACAGAAAAGAGGCTGTAAGATAAGTACTAATAGCCGTAACATCCCAAAACAGGGGAGAGTTAAAGTTGTCCCACAGCGGCCCTCTTGTATTTGGATAGGGGAAAACAAAAAATCCATTCCAGATACGTCCCATATGAATAAGCGGGAACATACCAGCTGCCATTACAGCAAAAATAGTCATGGCTTCGGCAGCCCGGTTAATGGATGTTCTCCATTTTTGGTGCAACACAAGCAAAAAGATTGAAAATGCGGTACCGGCATGTCCTATACCAATCCACCAAACAAAGTTAATGATGGCCCATCCCCATGAAACACTGTTGTTTAACCCCCAGGTTCCGGTTCCAACCGTTATGGTATTGTAAAAACCCCATACTCCCCAAATCAACATGGAAGTCGCTAAAAAGGCGGTTATCCACCACCAGGAAGGCGTTTTTTTTGCAAGAAGGGGATTGGTAACATCACGCGTTATATCATGATAGCTTTTATTCCCTTCAATTAATACGCCTCTTGCTTTAATATTATACATAATACCCTTTTTTTTATTATGCGTTTTTGTTTCTTACTTTAGTTAAATAGCTTGTCGATGGTAAAGTATGTAACGATTCCAAAAGGTGATATTTTCTTTCGGTTTCGTTGGATTTGCTTACTTCACTCTCTTTATCCAACAGGTTTCCAAACTGGATGGCATCTGTCGGACAGCTTTGCTGACAGGCAGTCAGTATTTCGCCGTCACGCAGCTCACGATTTTGCGATTTTGCTTCCAGTTTTTTCTCCTGAATACGCTGTACACAGAAGGTACACTTTTCAACAACCCCGCGTTGACGAACTGTAACATCAGGATTAAGTACCAGCTTACCCAACTCGCTATTCATGTTGTAATCGAAGCTGTTGTTGTTTACAAACTCGTACCAGTTGAACCTGCGTACTTTATAAGGACAGTTGTTCATACAATAACGGGTTCCGATACAACGGTTGTACGCCATCTGGTTTAAGCCCTCGTCACTATGGGTAGTGGCGGCTACGGGACAAACGTTCTCACAGGGAGCGTTGTCGCATTGCTGACACATAACCGGCATGTAAAGTACTTCCGGGTCATCTTCCATTTCAGAATAATAACGGTCTAAACGCATCCAATGCATTATTCTGCCGCGTTTAACCTGCTCTTTGCCTACAACAGCCACATTGTTTTCGGCCTGACAGGAGATAACACAGTTGCTACATCCTGTACAGCTGTTCAGGTCGATGGATAATCCCCATTGAAAAGCATCGAACTTAGGAGCAGGGTAGAGGCTGAAATCTTCACTTTCAATAAACTTTTTATGTTCTTCGTTTCCTGCCCCCGGATCTTTAACAAACTTGCTCAAAACAGTTTCCCTGACAATGGGACGCCCCTCCATAACATGGTGGGTTTGTGTTAAAGCCAACGGGTATGTTTTAGAAGTTTTTTCAAGGGTAACAAGGGTGCCCATCAGTTTTTTTGAATTGCCTTCTGTATTTAATAAGGTGAACACGTTCTTTCCAACACCGTTACCCACTTTTCCTGCACTGGTTCGTCCGTAACCAATGGCAACTCCAATGGTTCCTTCAGCCTGGCCGGGTTGAATCAGAACGGGCAATTCGATTTTTTTGTTGATGGTAACCACATCTTCCTGCTCTAAACCATGCTTTTTAGCATAGGCAGGCGAAACAGTAACGTAGTTGTCCCAGGTTGCTGTTGTAATGGGATCAGGCATCTCCTGCAACCAGGGATTGTTGGCATATCGGCCTGTACCCATTGATATTTTTTCGTAAAGTGCCAACTCCAACCCTTTTCCTTCGGGTTTTGCTGCTGTTAGTTTAGCTGCACTGAACGATGGTTGTTCTGTATGTTCCTGAGGAATGGTATAAACACCATCCTGTTTGCATTTGAACCAAAACTTATCGAAGCTGCTAAATTGGCTTTGTTGTGCAAAATATCCGTTTTTCCAGTTGTTTTCCAAATAATCGGAATAAGCTTCATTATTACCCATCCACGTTAACAGGCTGTCCTGAAACTGGCGGGTATCGAAAATGCGATTAATGGTTGGTTGTGTAAAGCTAAACGAACCGGTAACAGGTTCAGCATCGTCCCACGACTCAAGGTAATTGTTGTCAGGACAAACATAATCGCAAAGTGCTGCGGTTTCGTCCATAGTGGTGGAAAACGATACTTTTAACGGAAGGTTTTTGATGGCTTTCACAAATTTATTTTTGTGAGCGCAGGCGTAAGCGGGATTAACGTTGTAAAAGAGAACTCCCCCTGCTTTACCCGAGCGTAAGGTCTTCATGGCTTCCATCATACCACTTTCGTTACCCTGTTTAAGATTAACGGTTGTGTTAAGGTCGATGGTGTGTCCGTAATTTCCCAAAAGATTGTTAATGGCATTTACAATTAACTGAATCTCAACATTGTTAGTACCTGAAACCACAAGCGATTTACCTTTGGCATTGAGCAGGTCTTTAGCAACCTTGTTTACCTTTGTGGCAACCGACGGGGCAGCAACAACACTATTTCCTGTTTTTTTGGCGATTTCATTATAAAGTTTGAGTAAAACCGCTGCTTCTTCAGAAGGTTTAATTTGATACCGGTAGTCGGCATTGGCTCCCGATAACGAAAGGTTGGTTTCAAACTGATAATGGCGCGACATTTTTGTCTGGCCTTCTTTTATCTTACGCCCTTTTGAATATTGTTTTGAAAAGGTAACCGGCATTAACCATGTGCCAAGAAAATCGGCATTAAAAGCTACGGTAACTTCTGAATTTTCAAAATGATAGGAGGGGATAACCGCTTTTCCAAAGTTGGTTTCGTTGGCTTTGCGCATACCCGACATTGATAAAGTGTCAACCTGAATCCATTTTACATTTGGATATAAGGTGGTAAACTCCGAAATCAACTTTTTAGTTGAAGGACTTATGATGGTAGAGGTCATTAATATCACCTTTTTATCATCATTTTTAAAGGCCTCAAGTTTTTGCTTTATCTCCTTATCTATGGTTTTCCAATCGCTTTTTTTACCACCTTTCATCGGATTTTTCAGTCGGGCGTCGTCGTATAGGTTAAGTACCGAAGCCTGTACCCTTGCAGTGGTACCACGTTGAGAAATAGGTGATAATTCGTTTCCTTCAATTTTTATAGGACGGCTTTCACGTGTTTTTACAAGGATACTGCAATATTCGTCGCCATCATAAAAAGTGGATGCGTAATAATTAGGAACTCCCGGGGTTAATTCCTGTGGCCTGTGTAAAAGCGGAATAGCTTTTCGAACAGGCATTTGACAACTCGAAACAAGTGCTACCGCACTTACTGAAAACCCCATCATTTTAAGAAAGTCGCGTCGGCTTGATTTTCCTTTAACTTCGGATTCTTCAAGTCCATCAATAGAAAACTCAGGTGTGGCTTCACTTTTTAGTGAGCCGTCCTTTTTCATTTTCTTGTAATTTTCCAGACTTTGCCAGTATTTTTTCTCCATAATATTTTGAAATGGAATTGATTATAAAATATATTCTATATTAGTAATGACATTTTGCACAATCTTCGCCACCAATCATTTTAACGTTAACCTGATCGATTTTACCGGCTTTTAAATCTTCGTGCAATTTTTTATAAGAACCGTAAAAATTATTTTCGGTAAATTGAACTTTATGGGAGCGGTGGCAATCGAGGCACCATCCCATGCTCAGGGTGTTTACCTGTGCTATCTGATCCATTTGCGCCACATCGCCATGACACTCGGTACAGTTGAGTTTTCCTACTTTAACATGTTGCTCATGGTTAAAATATACAAAATCAGGCAGATTATGTACCTTTATCCATTCAATGGGTTTGTTTTCTTTTAAGGCGGCATAAATTTTATCAATCTCCTTTTTGCCTGTGCGTTTACCCTCTTTAACCTGCGAGTGGCAGTTCATACAAACTGATGCAGGAGGAATGCCTGCATGCATGCTTGTTTCGGCTGTAAAATGGCAATATTCGCAGTCGATTTGATTTTGTCCGGCATGTACTTTATGCGAAAACCAGATGGGCTGGTCGGGCTGATAGCTCTGCTGACGGCCAAGACCGGTAGCAACATCCCACGACCACTCACCCAATATCCAGAGTGCAGATAAAAGCAAAACATAGCTTATCCATTTTGCTTTTAAGATATGGGTAAACATCAAGTCGATAAGAATTACAATTACCAGAATACCTGAAATTATGGCAAAAACGGCAAGTTTGTGGCTACTCTCTCTTTTTTCGTTGACATAGCGTTCAGCTTCACTAATTTGAGGGGTAGCTGTTTCAACTTTTTTACTTGCTGCTTTTGCCGGCTCGGCTCCACCTGGCAGCTTGCCTCCGGCAGCAATATATTTCAAAATCCCTTTAACCTGATCGTCGGTTAAAGCGTGCGAAGGCATGGGGATTTTGTTGTTTTCGTTAAAAACCTTTACCGCTGTTTCATCTCCCGCAGCAACCAGTGCTTGTGAGTTTTGAATGAATTTAATAAGCCAGGCTTCATCTCTTCTTTCGGTTACCCCCTTTAAATCGGGGCCAACCAATTTTCCACCGCCAATGGTATGACATGCTTTACACTGGGCAAAGTTTTTTGCGTCGTCGGCCGTTTGGCCGGACAACGTGGTAGAAAAGAATAAGGTTAAAAGAAGCAACAGACCTGAAAGGTACCCGCTGTATTTAAACAGGGGGTTAACATGGTTTTTTGTACTGTTCATTTTGTAAAAATTATCAAAAATATTCGGCTTTGTTTTACTCTAAATTTTGAATGTTAAAATTACTTAAAAAAGTGGTTCAAAAATATTTAATTTATTAAAACATTTACAC
>WGDP01000048.1 GCA_015493215.1 Bacteroidales bacterium
AAACGTTAAGCTGATGGCGTGAGAAAAAATAGTTCCACAGCCCTTCGCTGTGTATGTACACCACGCTTGATGTTGGCCAGTGGTAGAAATTTTGTGTCCGGGTAGGATGTTGCCAAAAATCGGGCTTGGGATAAAAGTCGCCAAAGCCGGAGTACATTTTTTCGATGGAGCCAAAAAACCCGAAGTTTAAAAAGGTTTGGTAATCTTCGTAATAGGGATTCCAAAAATATCGGATACCATATTTTTTCCAAAGGGAGGCGGCAAAATTTTCAGAGCCATCACACACAAAATCCTCCCGATTATTTTTTTCCAGGTTGTTGTATCCATGGTCAATCCAGGTGGGCGAGTTAAAGTGGTTTTTCATGTAGGCCAATGCTGAATCTAACCTGCCGGGGGTGGTTGTATATTGCTCGGGGGTGTGCAGGCAGATTTCATTACCTTTTTTATGAATTTGAAAAAGAAAATCGGCGAACGCCCTGTCGGTTTTAATAGAAGACTCCAATGAGGTAAACAAACCACCCGAAACTTTGGTGTTGGTAATGCTGTCGGGATTGTCGTAAAAAATACTTTTGGTAACGGGAATTTGGTATTTAACAAATCCGCCGATGGCACTGTCGGCATCGGTAATGTTTTCCGATCCGAAATAGGTTGCCCTGTGAGTTTTGATATCTCCCCAGTCGGCATGCTCGGTCCAAATATAGGTTGCCAAAAATCCATCGGGATTTTTCATAAACCGTGGTAGCTTTTCGGGTTTGATGCCTGCAAACATTTTAAACGTTTGCCGGGTTTTATCTCCTTTTTTATAAACGGAAGCCGACCGGTCGATTTTATAATCGAACGTGGTGGTGTCCAGCGGGAAATGCAAAAAAGGATGGTCTTTTTCGTAGTCGAGGTTAATAACAGCGAGCCGGTTTTGTGTGTTAAGTTGTATGGAAGAGATATCAGGACAGTGATAAACGGCCATTGCTGAAACGGTATCGCCCACCGAAAACCCCTGTTTGTCGAGCCAATATTCGTTTTGAAAATGGCCGGTATCCGATTTCCGGCTGGATCGAAAAACTTCCTGCAAAGGCATGGCATAGTTGATAAGCAGCGCCGAACGTTTAACCTCTATACTGGCTTTGTATTGTTGCGTTACCGAAAGATTGATTTCAGGCGAGTTCTTAGTGCAATACAACATCAGCTTGACCTTCTCAAGCTTCGATTTTGTTTTAAAAGTCAGGGTGGTTTTGCCGTTGTGCCTGCTGCTTCCGGCAAATTTGAAAAGGGTGAAGTTTTTGTAGTCAATGTTTTTATGATTCTCGTTATAAAAGTATCGGAAGCTGTTTATAAAAGGATTGTCCGAAGTGTCGGTAATAAAAAGGCCCTCTTCGCCTCTGCTCCAAATTTTGTAAAAGCTGTTTTCAAACAGCAGTTTTCCTTTCCCCAGGTTAACGTAACCGGGCAGGCTGTTTACATCGGTTAAAAACGATGGGACAGGAGCAGGTTTAAAACTTACCGAAAAATCATCGGTTAGAATTTTACTTTTTCTGCCCTTATTCCAAAGATAAATTTTCAGTTTTCCGGTTTTGGTAACATCGGCAGGAATTAACACCGAATCGCTAAAGGGAGTCCATGTTTGTTTGTGCGATAGCAGGTTTTTCAGCTTTATTCCTTTCCAAAAGGCTGTTTCTCCATTATTTACAATGGATATAACGTAAAGCACATCGGGATAATCCGTTTCGCTGTAAACAAATCCGCTGATGGAAAGCACCGTGTTTTTGTTTTGAACGGTTGTCGGAAACAACATCTCAACACCCAGTCCGTAAGGGTGCAACGAGTCGACAAAAGCGGCATAATTGCCTGAACGGGCAGTGGTGCTGTCTATTTGGGCACTTCCCAGCCAATGGTTTATGCTGTCGGTGGTTTCCAGGCTATTGTGATAGGTTTGTGATCTGCCCTGGAACCACAAAAGGAGTGCTGTTGCACCCAACAGATACCGCAATATGGGAAAAAAGCTTTTGATATTTAATACTCTTTAACGGTAATTTCGTTTCGTAAAACACGACTGGCAAAAACCGCAAGTGCTTCAAAATCGTTCACTACGGGATACAAAGCGATGGGTGCTATTTTGCCGATACGGCGTTTAACATTTTCCAAAAAGCGTTCGCTGTCGAAAATCAATCCCGTAAGGATTATTGCATCCACTTCACCTTCGAGGGTGGCATAATGCGAAGCGATTTCTTTTGACACCTGATAGGACAATGCGTACGAAATGGCAAGTGCTTTTTCGTTACCTTCGGCAATCATGCGGTTAATTTTTTGAAGGCTGTCGGTGCCGAGATAGGCTTTGTATCCGCCCTCCTCACGAATCATTTTTAAAACCTCTTCTTTGGTATGTTCTCCGCTGTAGCAATATTCAACCAGCTGGCCCATGGGCAGGGTTCCGGTTCGGGTAATGGAAAAGGGGCCGCCACCATCGAAAGCCTGGTTAACGTCCACCACGCGTCCTTTTTGATGAGCACCAATGGAGATGCCGCCGCTACCGATATGGCACACAATCAGGTTTAACTCTTCATATTTTTGATTGCGCGACTTGGCATATTTGCAGGCAACATGTTTGTGGTTCAGGGCATGGAAAATAGACTTCCTTTCAAAATCGGGATGGCCGGTTACGCGGGCAACATCGGTAAGTTCATCCACCACCACAGGGTTGACCATAAAAGCCTTTTTGCCCAGCATTTCGGCTATTTTATAGGCAATAATTCCTCCGAGGTTGGTGGCGTGAACGCCCATCACCCCGGTTTCAAGGTCGCGTACCATCTCTTTATTAATGTGATATACTCCTTGTGATACCGGTTTTACCAGCCCGCTGCGCCCCATTACCATTTCAACGGCTTCAAGATTAACATTGTTGGATTTTAGCTCTTGCAGCACCAGTTCCAGCCTGAAATCACTTTGGTCGGTTACCTGTTTAAACCTGCTTAGCTCTTCCTCCGAATGGCGGATTGTTTTTAAAAATACCGGTTCATTGTTGCGATAAACAGCAATTTTTGTTTCGTGCACCTCCGGATAAATGATAAGAATTTTTTTGGTAATCATAGCCCTAAAATTTTATCGGATAAAAATAGCAAACATTTGCCAACGGTATGCATGAAGTGTAAAAAAGGTTGATTTGCCCGCTTTTTTATGCACTATTTTCCACCCTTGTAAAACCAAACCGTATAAAACAACGATTATTTGTATCTTTAACCTTTTAAAATATAATGCATTACAAACCAAACAGATATTATTATATGAAACACTGCAATCTGTTACTATCGTTGCTTTTATTACTGAGTTTTACCGGCTTCGGTTTAAAAGCGCAAAATCATAATATTTCTCAAGGTACCCTTTTCGACGGCGAACCTTACCTTGCTGTCAACCCGCTAAATTCGCAGCATATGGTGGTTGCCTGGATGGGTTACCTTCCCTTTACCAAATCGATGATAAAAACCAAAACTTCGTTTGATGGCGGCCGTACCTGGAGCAACGAAAATCATATTGCCCATACCAACTCTGCCTATGGTTCGGCTGACCCATCCATGGCTTTTGATGGTGACGGCAATCTTTTTTTAAGCTATGTTGATTTTAGTTCTACGCTTGATTCGGGTACTGTTTATGTTCGTAAATCAACCGATGAGGGAGTTTCGTGGGGAAATCCCGTGGAGGTAATTGATGCTTATTCGGAAGCGGGAAAGTTTCCCATCGACCGGCCATGGATAGCGGTTGACCGATGGCAAGATGCAAACAGTGGCAACATTTATGTTACAACCATGAATCCTGCGATTTTTGGATACATTGCCCCTCCCTATCACCCTTACATTACGGTATCCAATGATGGCGGAGCAACTTTTAACCCGTGGAAACACCTCGACACTACTGATTGGCTGGCCGGAAACATCATCAATCAGCCCATGCCAACGCCCTGCGTGGCGGCAAACGGTGTTTTTTATGCTGTTTATCCCAGTTACAAGTATTCGCAAAATCCGTTGGCTCAGTATATTGTTGCCTCATCAAATGATGGGGGAGAAACGTTTACCTATCATTCGGTACTTGCTTCGTCAAATTCTGCTGATGATCCGCTTGCCAAAAAAGGGTATTTGCTGCGTGCCGACCCTTCGGATGCAAATCACCTGGCATTTTTCTTTTTAAGCACTTTATACGGAGATATTGATGTGTTTATAACTGAAAGTTATGATGCGGGGGTAAGTTGGTCGGAGCCGTTAAGGGTGAACGATGACCCCATTGGAAACAACAGGATGCAAGACCTGGTTTGGGCCGATTTTGATGACAATGGAAATTTGGCAATGGCATGGCGCGACAGAAGAAACGGACTTGATTCCACCTATACTACAAGTTTTGAAATTTGGGGTGCGGTTAAAAAACATAATTCCGATTCGGTTTCAGCGAATTTTAGAATTTCAGATACGTTGATTGAGTATGCAACGGTTCTATCTGCTTCGGGAAACGATTTTATGTGTGTAAAATTTGAAAACGATACCCTAAATGTTGTTTGGGGCGACCCGCGTAACGGAAAACTGAATATTTGGTTTCAACGAATGACCATGGATGGAAAGCCGTTGTCGGTCAGTAAAATAACTGCGGACAACACTCCTGTGGTTGATGTTTTTCCCAATCCAACCACCTCGTTTATTAATGTTACGGCGTATGGTATAGAAAAGATTTATCTTTTGAATGAAGAGGGAAAAAGGGTTGTGCAATTTGATAATATACATTGGCAAAAGTCGAAACAAATTGATTTAAGTCCTTTTCCGGATGGTGTTTATTTTGTTCAGGTAACGGCTGCCACAGGGGTGGTTACGAAAAAAGTGATTAAAGAATAATGGGCATGGTTTAAAAAGGTGCTACTGTGTTTCGGGTTGAATATTAGGAGTGTAGATTTGTTGGCAAGATGTTTTTATACAAGTTAAAATCAATTCTGCCAAAACTTTTGAAGTTTGTATGTGTTGGGGTTATACAATTGAAGAACCAAAAAAGCCGTCTCAAAAAATGGGACGGCTTTTTAAATTCTTAGGGGAGTTTTTTTAAGCTTCCATCTCCTTTAAAAGTTGGGCAGCCCATTTTTTGGCTCTTTCTTCGGTTAGCTCGTCTTCATTGTCTTCATCAATGGCAAGTCCGTAAAACATACCGTCTTTTTCGCCATTCGAGCCGGTAAACCGGTAACCGTCAGTGGGCCATCTGCCAATAATTTTGGCATTCATGTTTTGGTATTCTTCTTCAAAAACACCTAATACATCCACAAAATGGTCGGGGTAAAGCACCTGGTCGCCAAGGCCGAAAAAAGCAACATATTTACCTGACAAATCCTGCTTGCGCATTTCCAAATCCAGACGGCTCCATTCGTTGTCATTGGAAGCGTCTTCCCAGTTTTCGGCTCCTACGGTGGAGGCTCCGGTAATGATTAAATCGTAATTTTTAATGTCTTCCGCATTAAACGATTTTATGTCAAAAACATCAATATTATCAAATGCTTTGGCAATTTTTTCAGCGGCATTTTCAGTGTTTCCGCCCTTGGGCCAATACAATAAAACTATTTTTTTCATTTCTGTAAATTTTTAACGGGGGTAAAAATACATTTTTTGATTATTAAATATCTTTTAAATATGGGTAGAATGATTACAAATTATTTTTATACATCTCAAGAAGTTTATCTGCTGCTTCATAGGGCGAAATTTCACCTTTCAATATCTTGTTTTCAAAACTGTTAATGGTGTCTTTTATTGTTTTTGCATTAAAAAAGAGGTTGATTAATGAATCGGAAATTGTTTCTTTCATTATTGAAATGAGCTGTTTTTTTCGATGCAAATCGAAATAATTGTTTTCAGTGGTTAAGGAAAGGTATTTATCAATTAAGTTTTGAATTTCAGATAATCCTGTTCCTTCGATACTTGAGGCCGTAACCACTTCGGGATGCCAACCGCTTTCGGTGGCCGGAAACAGGTGCAGGGCATTTTGATATTCGCGTTTGGCAAGGTTGGCTTTGTTAAGGTTGTCGCCATCGGCTTTGTTGATAACAATGAGGTCGGCCATTTCCATAATGCCTCTTTTAATGCCTTGCAACTCGTCGCCACCGCCGGCAAGCATCAGCAGTAGAAAGAAATCGACCATTTGCGCCACGGCGGTTTCCGACTGTCCTACGCCAACGGTTTCAATCAGGATGATGTCGAACCCTGCTGCTTCGCACAAAATAATCGATTCGCGGGTGTTGCGAGCCACGCCTCCCAGAGTACCGGCACTGGACGAGGGGCGAATAAAGGCGTTACTGTTGGTGCTTAATTTTTCCATTCGGGTTTTATCGCCCAAAATACTGCCTTTGGTACGACTGCTGCTGGGGTCGATGGCCAGTACGGCAATTTTTTTCTTTTGTTTTATTAATGACAACCCGTAAGATTCGATAAAGGTGCTTTTGCCAACTCCCGGAACGCCGGTAATACCTATACGGAAAGAGTTTCCCGAATGGGGGAGGCATTTGTTTATGAGCATTCCGGCTTTTTGTTTGTCTTCGGGGCGGGTGCTTTCAATCAGGGTAATGGCACGGCTTAAAACTGCTCTGTCGCCTTGGCGTATCCCGTTAAAGTATTGATCTACCGATAGCGATTCTTTTTTAAATCTGTTTTTAATACCGGTTGCCAGCGATGGATTAACCATTGAAGGTTGTTCAACACCTTTGTTTACCCTGAGTGCGCTTTTATCGTTATTGTTATTGCTATTCATTGTTCATACTGCTTGCAACAAAGATATATTTTTTGAGGTGGGTAAGAATATTTATTTATCAAAAACTTTCGCAATATCATTAAAGAAGTTATTTTTGCAGGCTCAAAAAAAACTCTCCGTAGCTCAGTTGGCAGAGCAGCTGACTCTTAATCAGCGGGTCGCAGGTTCGAGCCCTGCCGGGGAGACCAAAGCGTAAGGAAGGGTCCCGATGAAGGCACGAAATCGGGAAGTCCTGCCGGGGAGATATTAATTCATCCCTGTAATAGTTAATATTACGGGGATTTTTTATTTTACTTTGTAGTAGTTATGGCAAGGGTTCTTCCTGTTAGTTCTGCACACATTTTAACAAACCTGATAAATATATTTTGGACAAATCATATAGTGATGTATGTTAATTGTCCAAAATAACCTTAATACATAAACCCAAAAAGCCATAGTGGGATACTGTTTTTATGGCCGTATTCAACATCGTCTATTGCTAAAAATGCGTTTTCTATTCCTGCAATTTGCTTTTGTGTTTTGTTTTTCCCGCCCACTTCAAAAAGATATTTATTGTCGATTAAAAAATCGCCTGTTTTAGGGTAATTTATCTTTTTAACAAACGAAACCTGACTTAAAAAAAAGGTCTCCCGAGCGGTTCCTATATTAACCGTATCAGAAAGAGCGTAAAGCAAATTGGGGTTGCTAAAATAAATTTTATCCGGTTTTCTAAGTATGGAATGGCCGATGCCATTGGTTGAAAGAAAACTGATTATTCCGTTTTGGCTTAACAGATGCAAATATTTATACAACACATCGCGTGAAGTTTCAAGTTTTCTGGCCAGTTCGCTGAGGTTTACTTTAAAAGGAGAAATTCCGGCAAGCATAATCAGCAACTTTTTTAGTTTACCTCTGCTTTCATAAGATATGTTTTCAGCAGAAGGAATATCATTGTCGATTATGGTACTTATTAAGGCTTCCAGTTTGTCAAAATAAGTATCCGGGTTGTTAAACCAAAAAGGGTAGGCACCTTTAGTAAGATATTGTCTGAAAAGTTTAACGGGTTTAATTTTGGTGTTAATAGCTAAGGCTAATTTACTATGGGTATTTATTATCTCTTCAAATCCCGCAACTTTAAAATTATGGTTATGAAAGAGGTTGAGATACTCTCTGAAAGAAAGAACCGGAAGTGTATAAACTGTGGCTCTTCGTCCCAAATCTGCCATGTTAATATAGAAATCCAAAGCAGATGAACCTGTTACCATAAGATGCAAATCAGGATAAAAATCAAAAATATTTTTTATCTCCTGAGCCCAGTTCTTATACCGGTGTACCTCATCAATAAATAAAAACTTACCATCATCTTTAACAAACCCATCCGCAAGATCGGAAAGTGTGTTATTGGAAAAATAGATGTCATCAAGCGAAACATAAAGCGTTTGTTCTGTATCGGAAAACCTTGATTTAATGTATTGTAATATCATGGTTGTTTTTCCGGTTCCCCGTTGACCTTTTATAATGACAAGCCTGTCATCGTAATTTATTTTATCAAATAAAAATCGCTTTCCGGGATAATTAACCGATGCTAAAAGCCGTAAATATTTTTCTCGTAATCTGTTCATGTTGCAAATATAATAAATTGCAGGTTACAACCTACAAAAATGCTTATATTTTGTAGGTTGTAACCTGCAATTAAAGGTTTTTTTCTGCAATAACAAAGCAGCACTTCAAATTTATCCGGCTACTTCCGTTACAGCAGCTTATTTATAACGATTAAAAATAGTATCTTTGTCAGAAAATAAATTAGTATGGAAGAGATACCAAATCCCTGTATAAGAATATGTTTTCGTGATTCAAATGATGTATGTTTTGGCTGCCGCCGAACGGGAGAAGAGGTGGGTAACTGGTCGAAGTACACCAACGAGGAAAAAAAGGCAGTTATCGAAAGAGCCTCCAAACGAACCAATGTGCGCGGTGAGTCGCCTCCAAACAGGTTTCTCAGATAGG
>WGDP01000049.1 GCA_015493215.1 Bacteroidales bacterium
AAGATTGTATTTATCGATGTGGCCGGCAGCAAACAGGTCCATGGAACCATCCAAATCGTAATCAGCCCAGCCAACTCCAAAATAATCGCCAATCCACTCGCCCGAAATTCCCAGCGAAGGGGCAACATCGGTAAAAGTCCCATCACCGTTGTTTTTGAGCATGGTATTGCTATAGCTGTAAAAATCGTGGTGTGAAGAAAAGATGTCCAACAAGCCATCGTTGTTATAATCAACAAAAGTAACAGTTCTGGTATCGTTTTGGCCGGAGGTTCCCGATGGGGTTGTAACATCCGAAAAAGTGCCATCGCCATTGTTTTGAAACAGCTTGCAAGAAGCGGAAGAGTAACTGCCAAGATAGATATCTACAAATCCGTCGTTGTTAAAATCACCCACATCAACACCGTGTGCACCATAATTGTATGAAACTCCGGCCTGAGTAGTTACATCGGTAAAGGTTCCGTTGCCATTATTTTTTAATAGTGCATTGGGATTGTCTCCGTAAGTGGTGTAGTAGATATCCGGAAGCCTGTCGTTGTTGTAATCCAAAACGGCAATACCCATAAAGTCGGGGAGGGGTGCAACCACTTGTGCCGACGAAAATGTTTTGTCGCCGTTGTTGTACCGTATTGCAATGTTGTTGCCGGCAATATCCAGTAAATCGGTTAGCCCGTCGTTGTCAAAGTCGGCAATGTTATATACGGCTGCGTTGGCTATGCCTGCTGTTGCAGTAATATTGTTAAAGGTGCCGTCGCCGTTGCTTTCAAACAGGTATTGCGTAGCCGACCGGGTTCTGAGGATTAGGTCGTTGTACTCATCTCCGGTAACTTCGGCAATGATTATTTTGTTGCCTCCCAAACCTCCTAAACCGGCACTATTGGTAATATTTTCAAACGATGTGATGTTATTTTTATAAAACCAGAATCCATCCCCTTCCTGATTGGAAAAGCCCAGGTCGGGGTCGTTATCGCCATCAATATCGCCCCAGCCCACAGCATGTCCCAACCCTGTTTGGCCTCCAATGCCAAGCTGAGGTGCTACGTTAACAAAGGTTTGTTGGGCAAAAAGGGTTCCTGATATCACTAAAAAAAGAAGTAATATTAATTGTTTCATTTGCTAATAATTTTGTTTTTAACAATCATCACACTGCTATCCACATCGGCGACGGGCACAACCGGTTCGGGAATGGTGGCGGCAAAATCATCAACGGCTTTCACAATGCCGGGCCACTCATGGTTGTAATCGTGAACAATGATTACCCCTCCGGGAGATAATCGGGGATAAAAATACTCCAGGCCGGCTTTGGTGGGGTTGTATAGGTCGGCATCCATACTTACCAAAGCATACTGCTTGTCTTCCAGCCCTTTGGTGGTATCGGGAAAATATCCCTGATGAAAAATAAATTCCGGATCGGAAAGCCGCTTTTTAACCTTTTCGAGGGAGGTATCGGCAAAATTGGAAGTGGTGTAGGTAGCCGCTTTGCCCGTTTCATGTTTCAGGTCACCCGATTGAAATCCCTCAAAGGTGTCAAACAGATGGAAGGTTCTTTTTGAATCCATTAGGTGTAATAAATAGGCCGAATCGCCTTTGTAAACACCAAGTTCGGCAAAAGCACCGGATACTTTTTCTTTTTTCAGCCTTTCTACCTGAAACCAGAAATTGAAAAAGCGCACTTTGTCAGGATAACTTTTCTCCATTTTTCGCAGCGCTTTGGAAACCCTGCCTGTTTTTACGCTGTTTTGGTAATCTTTGGGTTGATAGTTTTTATCAAACAAAACCGACCATACATAATAAATCAGGTAAAACAGGATGATTCCCAGTAAAACGGCCTGCACTATTTGGTAAAGGGTAATTTGCATGTAATTTGTTTAATGCTTTGATTCTAAATAACTAAAATTGAAAATTCTATTCAAGGTCGATGATAATACGCAGGTTGTTTAAAACGTTTTCGGCTATCTCTTTTGGTAGTTTTCCCGTTTTTTTAACAAGCCTTTTGTTGTCGATTGCCCTGAGCTGATCAATCATAATGTCGCAATCCTGATGCAGGTTGGCTATTCCGGCTTTAAGATGTACCCGTAAAATCTCCGATTCTTTTTTAACATTGGCTGTGATGGGGCAAATGATTGTTGAGGGGTGGTTTACTTTATTCAACAGGTTGGTTTGTACTATTAAAACAGGCCTTGTTTTACCCGGTTCGGTTCCGATTTTCGGATTTAAGTCGGCAATCCAGATGTCGAATTGTTTAATCGGCATAATCAACCTCCTCGAACTCTTTCAATACTTTCAACGAATCTTTTTTTACCAACTCCGATTCCGCTTTAAGCTTTTTTTCGAGCATCATCCGTTTTTGTAACCTGTTATAATAGGCGATGGCTTCGTTTATGTATCTGTTGCGTGGTTTCTTAATGTGAGAAAGAATCTTTTCTGTTTCACCAAAAACAGTATCGTCGATTTTTAATGATATGTTCTTCATGGGTATTAATATTTGATATTGCAAAGGTATATCAATATAGTATATATTCCAAGTAATATCAAACCACTTCCGCTACCACAAACGTGCTTCCTCCCACAAAAACCAAATCGCGGGGACGAGCATTGTTAAAGGCCGAGCCGAAAGCTCTGTCAACCGAACTGTACGAAAGGCCTGTTAGCCCCATCTCTTCTGCCTTTTGCTGTAAGACTTCCGCATCCATTCCGCGTGGAATATCGGGTTTGCAAAAATAGTAGGTGGCATTTCGGGGCAGCAGTGCCAGTATCTTTTCCGGCTGTTTGTCGTTAACCATGCCAAAAACAAAATGAAGATGGTCGAAAGTGGTGGACATAATCTGCTGAACCACAGCTTTGATACCCTCTTCGTTATGGCCTGTGTCGCATACTGTCAGCGGGTTGGTGTCGAGCACATGCCAACGGCCGATAAATCCGGTATTTTTGTGCAGGTATTCGATGCCTTCTCGTATGTGGCCGGGTTCAATAACCATGCTGTTTGATGTGGAAAGGACTTCGAGGGCCATTAAAGCGGTGGCAATGTTTTCCTGCTGATAGTTTCCCAGCAGGGGTGAGTTAACCTCTTCGAGGAAAATTTCATTGTTTTTCCAAATGTCGATAAATTGTTCATCCGGTTTAAGGCTTTGTAGCAATTTTATGTCGTAGTGTTCCTCGGCATAATAAAGGGTTGAACCGGTTTCGGCGGCTTTTTTCTCAAAGATTTCATTGGTTTCAAACTGCTTACGGCCAATAACCACCGGCACGGTTGGTTTGATGATTCCGGCCTTTTCACCGGCAATCTTTTGCAAGGTATCTCCCAAAAACTGCGTGTGGTCGTAACCGATGTTGGTAATTACACTTACGAGCGGATTGATGATGTTGGTGGAGTCCAGCCGTCCGCCAAGCCCTGTTTCGATAACGGCAACATCCACCTTGTTTTTTGCAAAATAGTCGAATGCCATGCCCACGGTCATTTCAAAGAAGGATGGTTTTATTTTGTCGAAATCACTGAGGTTTGATTGTACAAAATTTATTACATCCTCTTCGCCAATCATTTCGTCGTTAATTTTGATGCGCTCTCTGAAATCTTTTAAATGGGGCGAGGTGTAAAGC
>WGDP01000050.1 GCA_015493215.1 Bacteroidales bacterium
GACAAATATATTAAGATAATTGTAAATCATTGGCATGAAAGACCTTGCCACTTCCGACTGCCTTGCAAAGTAGGGCAGGTTTAAAATGGCTACGGGTGCACCTGCATCAAAACTTAACGGAACATAAGCCGAGTAATAGGACATAGTTCCTATTTTCTCTTTGGTCAGATAAAATATTTTCTGGTCGTTGATAATTTGTTGGTATCCTTTTGGGTTAATTAGCGTTGAGAGCAAACCGGTTTCAAATATTTTAGGCCTTGAAGTGGCAAGTAATTTACCCGACCGGCTGTAAACATTGATGTCGGTAAAAAAGATGATAGAAAATTTTTGAAGTTGTTGCTGTAAATATTCCTTGTCGGATTCATTCATAAAATCAATTTCCGAAAATTTATCCTGAAGTTCGCTCAGCACTGATTTTGACTTTTCGTTAAGCTGACTTAAAATAACCTCCTTTTTAATGTCATTAAAATAATAGATAGAAATGGCCGACATCAAAATAAACAGCGCCATGAGGGTTCCCATCACAAAAAACTGCAATCTGGTTCTAAAGGAATACTTAAACAGCCTCAATTGTTTGCCTCCTGTGGAAACAAAATATAACACCACAGCGAGGAATGAAAACAGTAAAAAAAGCATTGAAAAAGTGGCCGTTTGCTCAGCATACGATTGTACAGGCCTGCTAACCACCAACACATCGGAGCTGTTTAATCGCAGTTTAAAATGTAAATAGTTGTTTAAATAGAAAAAGTGATCGTTCGGCCACGGCTGCAAAAAGGAATAATTTCCGTGATAGTCATACTCTCCGACTTTGTAAACCAACTGGTTACGATGAAATTTTGCAATGGAATAGCCCGTAAGGTCAATTTGATTGCTGTTGTCCACAAGAAGTTCGGGATAACCAAGACCAGAAGGTACGATGGATGAAAACATCTCCACATAAAGCGTTGAAGATGAAAGGCTGTCGGAACCCAGGTAAATTTCTCCAAGATAGTAACGACTCTCGGCTTCCTGGTTCATGACCACCAAACTGGAATTGACCAATTTGTTACCGGGTTCGTTTTTAATATTGTTAAAATATTTTTTACAATTTACCAATTCGCCATTGGGATTCACCTCCAACAAATCACTATCGTGACAGATGGTAAGTTGAACATAGTAGTTGCCAAACTTGTGATCGAAATAAATTTTATTTAAATATTGTTTTACAGAATCATCAGGCAATCCACTTTTTATAAACCGTTCAATATTGTTATCATTATCTATGCGTTTGGCTGTAGTTATAAAACGGTTTTCCAGCGTGGAGTCGCGGTTGATAATCAATGTTTTAACTATTTGTAAATGGAATTGATTTTTTAACGTAGAATAACTACTGTTTATAATAACCGAGAAACTCAAAGCCATCAATACGGTAATTAACAAGTAGCGAAGGAAAATAAAATTTTGATAGCGTGAAGTAAAGTTAATAATGAGTAAAAACAATACCTGAGTAAAAAATACCGATACGTAAAAGAGTGGAGACACTTTAACTATCAAAAACATTAAAAGGGTAAAAATCAATGTATAAATCGAGTAAATTAAAACATGAAACAATTTTAAAACAAAATTTCTGAGCAGGACGCTTTGTAAGAGCCAAAGAGACATAACCAATCCTGAAATAAAATATAGCTCAACAATATCGCGTCTAAACAAAAACCCGATTGCGTTGTCGTGAGGTTTCAGGTTGAAGCCGTAGAATCGCATAAAAACAAACAACAAAAAGAAAACCGTAACAAACTGAACCAGAGAGACTAAAAACAATTGTAAGTTATTGATAAACAGATGTAAAGACCGTTTTTTATTGTTCTTACCGGCATATAAAGCAAACAATAGCAGCATAGAAATAAAGGTAACAGCCATACCTCGTGTGGTAATGCATGGTGATAAAGAGTGCCAGTTTTCAAACCAAAATGAGTGTTCAATTGTTTTGGGTACAAACCAACATACCAACACAAACAATATTGTGGTATCAATAAAGGCAAATATAGCTTTATAGAATCCATTGAATCTTTTAAGCAATATTGAATGAAGCCTTAGGATTATCAATTCAAAAAACAACCAACCCGCAAGCCAAAAATAGAATAGTAATGAGGCCGTTGTGTTGTTTCCGGCACGGTGTTTATCTGAAATTATACCTATTAACGATTTTCCTGAAATGTCTTTAATTAATAAATCGGCAGAAAGGGTATCCTGTGTAAAATGTATCTTGGATTTATCTTCGGCTAACTCTTGCCGGTTGTTTTGTAAATAGTGGTTTGAAATTGAATATTGCTGCCGGATGGTTTTATACAGAAATATTTTCCAGTCATCACTTTTTTCTAAATAAACAAAATACCAGCCATGTTCAAAATGATATATTCCGGTTGTTTTATTTTCAACTTTGTAAATATCTGAAGGATTAATATCGTTGTTATTCCAAAACCTGAGTGAATCATATTTTAAAATGTAACAGCCAATGCTTTTATCTCTTATTAGTGGTGCAAGGTTATCCCATGAAAGCAGGCTATCGATTTGCAGTGCCTGAAAAATATCCTCCGACGTTTTTTGGAAAACTCTATTTTGGACAAGATACTCCTTTTGTATTTTTTTTTGCGCTGATTTTATTCCGTCCGAACTTTGATATAAGTTAGATATTAGAAAAAAAAGCGCAAAGAAAAACATTGACACAATAAAGTATCCTCTTACATATTTATCTTTGACAACCATAAATTAAAATAATCCCGTTTCACGTGAAACGAGATGTTTATCTTCCTATAAAAACCATCAAAACATTAATATCAGATGGCGACACACCACTGATTCGAGATGCCTGTCCCAACGTTTTTGGTTTTATTTTAGTTAGTTTTTCCC
>WGDP01000051.1 GCA_015493215.1 Bacteroidales bacterium
AAGGCCGATTCCCTGTGCACCAAAGTCGCGGGCTACCTGTGCATCGTGTGGTGTGTCGGCATTGGTACGAACATACAGTTTTGCCCGTTTGTCGGCAAGTTTCATCAGCTCGCCAAAGTCGCCGCTTAAGCCGGGTTCCATGGTTTTAATCCGGCCATCATAAACTTCACCGGTTGAACCGTTTAGCGAAATAAAATCACCTTCTTTATATTTTTTGCCACCCATGGCAATGGTTTTGGCTTTATAGTCGATGTCGATTTGGCCGGCTCCCGAAACACAGGTTTTTCCCATTCCGCGGGCAACAACAGCTGCGTGAGAGGTCATGCCACCCCGTTGAGTGAGGATACCTTCGGCAACGTTCATCCCTTTAAGGTCTTCGGGAGAGGTTTCGATACGAACCAAAATAACTTTTTTACCGTCGGCAGCCCATTTTTCAGCTTCATCAGCATGGAAAACAATCTGGCCTGTGGAAGCACCCGGAGAAGCGGGCAGCCCTTTGGTCATTACTTTTACCTTTTTAAGGGCAGCGGTATCAAAAATAGGGTGAAGCAGTTCGTCCAGTTTTTCAGGTTCAACACGCATCAAGGCTTCATCTTTGTTGATGAGTTTTTCGCGCAGCATATCCAACGCCATTTTTACCATGGCCTGGCCGGTACGTTTACCGTTACGGGTTTGCAGCAGCCACAATTTACCTTCCTGAATGG
The DNA here is from genome assembly GCA_015493215.1 of Bacteroidales bacterium. Classification (GTDB taxonomy): domain Bacteria; phylum Bacteroidota; class Bacteroidia; order Bacteroidales; family F082; genus B16-G9. The sequence goes on from WGDP01000051.1 coordinate 705, forward strand.
TAAATTCCAAATCCTGCATGTCGCGGTAATGTTTTTCAAGTTTATCCTGAACATCGTCCAGCTCTTTATAAAGCTCAGGCATGGTTTCTTCCAGTGAAGGATAGTTGGCAGCTCTTTCCTCTTCAGAGATTCCCTGTAAAGCAGCCCATCTTCTCGAACCTTCGAGGGTAATTTGTTGCGGAGTGCGAATACCGGCAACCACATCCTCACCTTGTGCATTAATCAGATATTCACCGTTAAAAATATTTTCGCCGGTGGCGGCATCACGGGTAAAAGCAACGCCGGTGGCGGATGTGTCACCCATGTTACCAAATACCATGGCCTGAACGTTAACGGCTGTTCCCCATTCGTCAGGGATTTTGTTGAGTTTACGATAAAGAATGGCACGCTCGTTCATCCAGCTGTCGAAAACAGCCATGATGGCTCCCCATAACTGCTCCCATGGGCTGTCGGGAAAATCGTGGCCGGTTTGTTTTTTAACGGCTGCTTTAAATTGTTTTACAAGTTCTTTTAAGTCTTTTGCGGTAAGGTCGGTATCCAACTCAACTTTTCTTTTTGTCTTCATCTTTTCGATGATGATTTCAAAGGGGTCGGCAGCCTCTTTCGATTCGGGCTTCATACCGAGAACCACATCGCCATACATTTGTACAAAACGGCGGTACGAATCCCAGGCAAAGCGTTCGTTTCCGGTTTTTTTAACAAGGCCTTCAACAGCTTCGTCATTCATACCGAGGTTGAGAACCGTGTCCATCATACCCGGCATGGAAGCACGTGCTCCTGAACGAACAGAAACCAACAACGGGTTTTCCTTGTCACCGAATTTGGTACCCATAATATCTTCAACAAAAGCAACTGAGCTTTCAACTTTCTCTTTGATTAGGTCAACAACATAATCCTGGCCCTTTTCATTATACAGGGTACAGATTTCGGTTGTAATGGTAAATCCGGGAGGAACCGGAACACCTATTAAGTTCATCTCAGCCAGGTTAGCACCTTTGCCACCCAGCAGGTTTTTCATTTTTGTGTTACCATCGGCTTTTCTGTCGCCAAACAGGTAAACATACTTTTTCTTGGACATATTTTCTAATATTAATTAGTTTTTAAAGAAGAGGCAAATATATTAAAAACATGATTCTTTTGTATTTTTCTGTTGTCTATTTGTTTGACTGGTAATGATGGATAAAATATTGTAATACAGTATATAAAGATGTTGTTTTGAACAGATATGAATTACTGTTTTTTTAAATAGATTTGAATTTTGTGAAAAATTAACTTTAAAATAAGGTGCAATTCCTCTCAAAATTCCAGCTTCGTTTGAATGTTGGCGTTGAATGTTCGGCGGTGATAGGGCGTAAAACCATGTTTTTGAATGGCCATTTTATGTTGTAACGTTGGGTAGCCTTTGTTTTTTTTCCAAAGATAATCGGGGTATTCAATATCAATTTTTTTCATAAACTCATCGCGGTGGGTTTTGGCAAGTATAGAAGCGGCTGCAATCGACAGGTATTTGCCATCGCCTTTGATGATGCAGTGGTGCGGAATCTTTTTATAGGGTTTAAACCTGTTTCCGTCAATCAAAAGGTAGTCGGGTGTAATGTTCAGTTTTTCGATGGCACGGTGCATGGCCCAAAAGGAGGCATTTAGAATATTTATATCGTCAATCTCTTGTGCGTTAACAGTAGCAACAGCCCATGATAAAGCCTCTTTTTCAATTACTTTTCGTAGCCCGTCACGCTGTTTTTCGGTGAGCTTTTTTGAGTCGTTTAGTAGTTCGTTTTTAAAATCGTCAGGCAGGACAACTGCAGCAGCAAATACCGGGCCGGCAAGGCATCCGCGTCCGGCTTCATCGCATCCGGCTTCCGTTTTTCCGGGGTAATAATTATTTAATAACATGGGCAAAGGGCAGGTATGCGTTGACGATGGAACTTAAAATAATAATAAAAATTGCAGTACTTATCCATTTTGCTTTTAAAGTAGTGTTGTCCATTAAATTTCCCATGGTGAGAGCACCGGCGGGCGCAAGCAAGAGGGCTGTTTCAGCTTGCGAACTTAAAAGCAATTGAACAAACAGCAACATTAACAGTGAAATGCCAATTATTGAAAAATAGCTGCGTTGTTGTATTGATAGGTTGGATTGTTGTTGTAAAACCTTAACAGCAGAGATAAAGAGAAGAATTATTGAGAGCCATAACAATACCGAATTAAATGACAAAGACAAATAGAACCGGTTGAATATTAATCCAATGTGAATGTGAAACAGGTTTAAAAAATAAGCTTCGCTGCCGGTAAAAAAATAGTAAGCATACATTAAAAAAGGAGGGAAAAGGAGTCCCACAAGGCTTATTATAAAATTTCGCCACGATACTCCTTTAAAAGAGAGCAGCGATATCAAAACAACAATAATTAAGAGGGCTAATGGCGGATAAATAAGGGTCAGCAAGCCGGTAACAAATCCTGCATCAAACGAAAGAAACAGATTGTTTTCGCCGTGATAATGCTTAAACAAAAGGATAAATAGCAGGGTAATTAAAGGTAAAGCCAAAACAGATGCCGACCACTGGTGAAAATAGGGAGAAAACCCTGTAAGCAATACAAAAAACAACAGGGGCAGGGTGCTTGTCTTTCCTGAAAGGCCATAATCGTTTGCCAACCGGTTAACAAACAGCCCTGTAATAAAAACAAGCAAAAAAGCCGATACCACTGCCACAACCGGATGAATATTGATGGTAGAAAAATGAATAAAGCCCAAAATCGCTCCAAAATCGCCATCCGGTGTTGCCATAGTTGGCTGCATAAAGGCCGAAGGGAGCCAAAGCAATAAACCTGTTAGAAAAACAGTGGCATATTGCGTAAAGAAACCTTTATTGAAGAATGAGCGCATTGGGATTTGATTAATGAACTTATTTAAAGTCTTTTGTTAGAATTGCAGGCAAAATATTGTAAACCAGAAAAGTGAATATCTTTATTAATAGACCCACCCCTTTATCCCCTCCGAGGAGGGGAATATGGAGTTCATTTTCTGATTTACAATATTTTATACTCATCATCATTAGATTAACTTTAAACAAGTTCGTTATGGTCAGAGGTCGAAGCCTATGTCGGTACGGAAATTTTTGCCTTCAAATTGAATGATTTCAACATTTTGATAAGCTGTATTTAGAGCCTCTTTTAAATTGTTGCCGAGTGCTGTTACAGCCAGAACTCTGCCTCCTGAAGTTTTTACTTCAAGACTCTCCACATCAGTGGTTGTTCCGGCATGGAATAAAATGCAGTTGTTTACACTGTTAAGCCCTGAAATGGTTTTGCCTTTCTCATATTTTCCGGGGTAACCGCCCGACACCAGCATCACCGTAGCTGCATAGCGGTCGTCAATTTTTATTGACTGTTTGTCCAGTGTTCCATCGGCAGCGGCTTCCAGCAGATCCACCAAATCGCTGGTTATTCGCGGTATGATTGATTCTGTTTCGGGGTCTCCGAGGCGGCAGTTGTATTCGATAACATAAGGTTCATCATCAACATTTATCAGCCCGAAAAAGATAAAACCCTGATAGGGAATGCCATCCTTTTTTAACCCTTCAACGGTGGGCTTAATAATTTTTGATTCCACTTTGTCCATAAACGTTTTGTTGGCAAAGGGCACCGGAGAAACGGAACCCATGCCGCCGGTGTTAGGGCCGGTATCACCCTCGCCAATACGCTTGTAGTCCTTGGCTTCGGGAAGAATAACATAGCTGTTGCCATCGGTTAGGATAAAAACGGAAAGTTCAATACCCGACAAAAATTCCTCAATCACGACCTTTGCAGAAGCATCTCCGAATTTTGATTCTTCAATCATGGCTTTGAGTTCGGCTTTGGCCTTTTCCAAATCATCGAGAATAAGCACGCCTTTGCCTGCTGCAAGTCCGTCGGCTTTAAGCACATAAGGCGCTTTTAACGATTCCAGAAAAGCATATCCCTGCTCAAGGTTTTCGTGATTAAAGGTTTGGTAGGCTGCTGTAGGTATGTTGTGCTTAAGCATAAATTGCTTGGCAAAATCTTTGGAGCCTTCCAGCATGGCACCTGCTTTTAAAGGGCCTGTTATTTTAATGTTTTTAAGATACTCATCATTCAAAAAATAGTCGTGAATACCGGCAACGAGCGGGTTTTCGGGGCCAACCACTACCATGTCAATATCGTACTCTACCACCGCCTTTTTTATGTTTTCAAATTCGGTGGTTTCGATGGGAAGGTTAACGCCGAGTGTTCCTGTGCCCGCATTACCGGGAGCAATAAAAAGCTTTTCCGTTTTGGGACTTTGGGCAATTTTCCATGCAAGGGCATATTCGCGGCCTCCCGAACCTAAAATAAGTATATTCATAATATTTGGTTTATGGTTTGCTGTTTATTGTTTTTTCAATGGATTCCCAAAGGTTGTCTGCCGTTTTTTCCCAGCTGAACCGGGTTTTTTGCACACGGCCTTTGACTATCAAATCTTTACGTAATTTTTCATCATCGACCATGGTTTTCATGGCTTTGGCAATTTTGTTTACGTCAAACGGATCGGTGATAAGCGCTGCATCGCCTGCTATCTCGGGCATGGAGCTTGTGTTTGAGGTTATCACCGGCACTTCGGCGTTGAAGGCTTCGATAATCGGAATCCCAAATCCTTCAAAAATTGATATGTATGTTAGGGCAATGGCTGAGGCCAGCACTTTACCCAATTGGTTTGGTTCCAGCCTTCCGGTAAAAATTACATCCTTTTTATAGGACATATTTTCGTAAGCATTTTTGATGTCGTTGCTCCAATACATCTTCTCGCCGACTATCACGTATTTAATGTTGTTTTGGCCTTCGTGTTTAAATTTATCGAAAGCCATAAACAGGCGGGCGAGGTTTTTTCGCGGGTTGAGCGCTCCTATAAAAACAAAATAGGGATTTCCGTAGGTATAATCGTTCCTCACTTTTTCTTTCTCACTTTCCGAGATAGGTATAAAATTGCTGTTGGCACCGTTGAAAACCACATCTATTTTGTTTTCGTCAACACCATAATGTTTTACGATGTCCTTTTTCGAAAAATTGGAAACGGTGGCTATTCTGTCAGTATTTTTACAAATTCCCGGAGTGTAATATTTATAAAGTTTTCGGAATAAAAACGACATCTGTTCGGGATGATGCTCAAAGTTAAGATCGTGAATAACCGTTAGCTTTTTAACTTTTGAATGTAAGGTGTTAAACGCATCGGGCGACACCAGTACATCGGGATTGATTTTTTTAATGAGCTGTGGCAGTGAAAGTTCGTACCATATATAAATTAAAAAGGCATGTCGTGCCGGAGGCGATATTTTATGCGGAATAACATTGTCGGAAAAAATGAACTCGCTACTCCAGGGGCGGTCGAAAATAAAGTGAAACTCATGTTCGGGGTGTGCTTTTACAATTCTGCTGAACGATTCGTAGGTGAACCATCCAATCCCCTCAAGCTTGTTTTTAAGTAATAACCTCGTGTTAACCGCAATTTTCAAACTTTTCCTTTTTTATATGGATGGCAAAGATAATCATACTGAGAAAACGAGAAGAAATTGAAAACGATAATGGTTTAAAAATAAAATGCCGAAAGGGAAACTCGCCCGGTCAAATTTATTTTACCTGGTATAATCTCTGTAAAATTCAGCCGTTGCGCTATACCGGCTTCCACCTTTTAATATGGCCTTGTAGCAGCTGTTGGCCCAATAGTTTCGCAAACCGCCACCACCGGCAGTGCCCGAAACGGGATAATTAAGCAATATTTTTTTTGTAAGGTTATCGAAAAATACAAAATGATACCAGGCTGTTGCAGTTCGTTTATCGTAAGCATCAACAATAAAAACAAGCGATACTCCTTTTTCGTTAAAATCAGGGTATCCGCTTATGATGGTTTCAATATCACTGTCAGTTAGATGGGGCAGGTCAATCTGTTTATCGGTAATGCGGTTAGTAAAATCGGTTTGACTGTTTCTGTTGTTGACAATTTTAAGATTTATCGTTGTTAATACCTTAAAAAATTTTTGGATGTTGTATTTGTTGGGTTCCGAAATAAAAAGGCTGTTCCACGACATGGTTAGCGTTTTTATGGCAGCAGGATCGTTAAAGCCATTGGTGCCCACAAAAATGGCAGCAGTATAATCAAGTCCTAAAAAGGTTATGGTATGTGCTTTGTAAGCTTCGTTTACATTTTGAGCGTGCAAACTGAACACGAAAACAATGGCAAACAGACTTAAAACAATTTTTTTCATGGCTTAAACTCTTTTGTCGATAAAGGTAATGGGTTTTCGGTTACCGGAAGGGAATTGCTGTTTTAAAATTTCCTGTTTCGAAAAAAAGATTATTTCGGGGGCGACTCTTAATTTTGCTCTAAAATGGTCTTTAATGGTTTTTTCTGAAATCTTTTTGGTTTCGTTACATCCTGCTTTAATTAATATTTCATCGGTTCCGAGCGTGCTTGTTGAAACTTCAATGATATAGTTCTCGATGCAGTCTATCTCATTTAAAACATCGTAAATGGCCGGTGGAAACAGGGTAGTACCCTTAAATTTAAGCATCTGTTTTTTTCGCCCGATAACAGGCCCCAAACGCAGTGTGTTTCTTCCGCACGAACAGGGTTCGGTATGGTGGTAGCAGATGTCGCCGGTTTTAAAACGCAGCAACGGCATGGCCTCAACGCCAAGGGTGGTGATGGTAACTTCTCCGGGTTCTCCCGCTGCAACGGGTTGATTATCATCGTTTAAAAATTCAACAATAATCATTTCAGGATGATGGTGACCGCCCCGGCCGGCATCACATTCGGTAAACGCCGTACCCATTTCGGTGGATGCATAGGTGGAGTAGAGCTTAATATCCCATTTGTCGGTAATTTTTCTGCCGAGGGTATTCAGGCTAAAGTCGTTGTTGCGAATGGGTTCGCCAATACAGACTGCTTTTTTAATGCTTGATTTATTATAATCAATGTTGTGTGTTTCGGCATAGCTGATTAGCTTTGGAATAAACGATGGTACCGAAACCAGTCCTGTGGGCCGGTGGCGCTGAATGCTTTCAAACTGAAGTTCCTGTAATCCGGGGCCGGTTCTGATAATACCTGCACCGAGTTTTCTAAGCCCAAGGTAGTAGGCAAGCCCCGCCATAAAACGCTTGTCCATGGTAACCATCAGCTGAAATGTGTCTTTATCGGTAACTCCGGCGCAGGCAAACGAGATGTATTCGTTGTAAGCCAATCGCTCCAGGTCGTTATCAGTCATGGCAAAGGTAACCGGGTTGCCCAGCGTTCCCGAAGTGGTTACATAGTCGATAATTTTGCGCTTTTCAACGCATAAAAAGTCGTGGGTGCGTGTTTGTAAATCGTGCTTGGTGGTGGGAGGAATTTTTGTGAGGTCTTCCAGTTGTTTTATTTCATCAATATTGATGTTGTTTTTTTCAAACAACTCACCATAAAAAGATGATTTCTCTTTTAGATAAGGAAGTAATTTTTGCAGCTGCTCCTCCTGATATTCTTTTATCTTTTCAGACGACTGTTTTTCAATATCAGGAATGAACATAATTCAATGATTTATGTAATGTTGCGATTAACTATCGCTTGTTGAGCTTGTTGAACTTGATGAACGCGAGTGGTGGTGTTTGTGATGGCTCTTTGTATGCTTAAAGCTTAATCCCATATAAACAATGTATATCCAGCCGGCCATATACGAAAGTCCGCCCATCGGAATTAAAAACGATAAGGGGCCAAGGCTTAAGGCTGTATATTCCGAAGTTGCCTGAATCAACAGTCCGAAGGAAAACAGCACAATACCAACAAAAAACAAAACATAAACCACGTTTAAAAACGATTTTGAAAACATTTTATGGCCAAAGGAGAGCGCCAGTAAGGCGAGGGTGTGATACATCATGTATTGAAGGCCGATATTAAAGCTTTCTAAATTTTCGGTTACCAGTTTATCCTTTAAAATGTGATCGCCAATGGCACCAAAAACCACGGTTAGAAAACCAAACGCACCTACAGTAACTAAATATTTCTTTGTCATCTGCTCGATTTTTAAAAATATTTGCAAAAATAAAACTATTGACAAGACAAAGCTTTAAAGAGAATGCTTTTTTTGATAATAAATAGTTTAGTTTTGTTGATTGGTTTTCAGGAGAAAATGGAGATTTGAATATGTGATTTGGAAACCAGTCTGTTATGGTTAGGTGATGTTGTAAAAAACAGAGTATTATGAAGATTTCGGTAGATATTAGTTACTATCCCTTAAAGGATGAATTTATCCCTCACATCCTGAATTTTATCGACAGGATAAATAAACATGAAACGTTATCGGTGCAAACCAACGGAATGAGTACGCAGATTTTTGGTGAATATTTTGATGTGATGAATGCCCTCACCAAAGAAATTCATCAATCGTTCGAGCTTCCTCATTCGGTATTTATTTTAAAGGTAATTAATGCCGATTTGGAGAAGCATTAATAATAGAAGTTGATGAGCGAACTAATTCATTTTTTTACAGCTCCTTACGAGGCTGCAGCCTGGTATAACATTTTGCTCGAGGTGGTGGCGGCACTGTTTGGGGTAATCAGTGTTTTTTATGCCCGCAAAGAAAATATTTTGGTTTTTCCCACCGGAATCATCAGCACCGGAATATATGTTTATTTACTGTCGCAGTGGAACTTGTATGGCGATTTAATCATCAATATTTATTACACTTTGATGAGTGTTTACGGTTGGTATCAGTGGCATAAGGTGGTTGGCGACAATAATAAGCACATAGCCATTTCGCGAACCAATACCAAGGATAAGCTTAAAGCGACCGGTATTTTTGTTTTTACTTCCATTTTTGTGATTTCGGTTTATCGTTATTTTAACGTGATGCCCAATAATCTGGGATTTAAAGAGAGCGTTGATTACGCCATACAAAAACTAACCTCCGGAAATCTTGCCGATTTCAGAATGGCAACACCCTTTTTGGATACTTTTACCACAGGTGTTTTCTTTTCTGCCATGTGGCTTATGGCCAATAAAAAAATTGAAAACTGGATATTGTGGATTGCCGGCAATATAGTTTCCATACCACTCTATTTTGTTAAAGGATATGGATTTACAGGAATTCAATATTCAATATTTTTGGTACTGGCAATAATGGGTTACCTCTCATGGCGTAAAATTATTGATGAGCAAAAACAAGCCAATGCTTAAACGAATTGCATTAACAGGTCCCGAATCAACGGGTAAATCGTGGCTTGCCGAACGACTTGCCGGCCATTTTAAAACGGTGTGGGTAAGGGAGTATGCACGAGTGTATCTCAAAGAAAAAGGAACAGACTATACTTTTGATGATGTTTTAACCATAGCCCGGCAACAAAAACAGCAGGAAAACAGGGTGGCCGGTAAAGCCAACAGGCTTCTGTTTTGCGATACCGAACCCATTGTTACCAAAATATGGTGCGATGTGGTTTTTAATAAAACGCATCCGTGGATACTGAACGAAATAAAAAACCATCCTTACCACCTCTATCTGCTTTGCTATCCCGATATCGACTGGGAGCCTGACGCATTGCGTGAAAATCCCCATAATAGATTGGAACTTTTTGAGTTGTATAAAAAGGAGCTTGAAACGCATCATCTGAATTATCGTATTATAAAAGGTATAGGAAACTTGCGTCTTGACAATGCGGTAACAGCGGTTAATCAATTATTAAAGCACAGCAAAAGCTAAATGGCCATGAACCGGAATCAAATAAAAGTACTCAATCTTGCCCGCTGGTATCCCCACCGGTACGACCCCATGTTGGGATTGTTTGTGCATCGTCATGCGGTGGCAGCAAGCCGGTTTTGTACTGTTGGAACGGTTTATACCCATGTTGATACAGAGAAACAGATTAAAGGGTTTGAGGTTGAATATAAGCTTGAGGATGGTGTTCACGTGGTCAGGGTTTATTATAATGCGGCTTCAAATCCGGTTAAAAAAGCCCTGCTGTTTTATCAGGCCAACCTAAAGGGAATAGCCCGCATTCGGCATGAAATGGGTGGCTTTGATATTGTTCATGTACATATTTTAACACGTCTGGGCTTGCTCGCGCTTTATTATAAATGGATAAAAGGAATACCTTTTGTTATAAGCGAGCATTGGTCGCGTTACCTGAGCCTCACCAACGGTTTCCATGGTTTTTTCAGAAAGAAGCTGACCCGTATTGTGGTAAAAAATGCCGATGCCGTTACCGTTGTTACCAACAATATGATGGAAGCCATGAAAAGCCATCGTTTATACTCAGGCAAGTATCGCTTGCTGGCCAATGTGGTTGACCATCCGTTTTTATC
>WGDP01000052.1 GCA_015493215.1 Bacteroidales bacterium
AAATAATAAATAATTATAGTTCATCGTAAATATACGATAAATATTTTTAATAAAATTGAGAATTTTATTTTTATTGCGGCAAACCTACTCCACAGTCCGTATCAAAGCCGACTGTCCGGGTTTAAACAATGTAAATAATTGACTATTGTATCCATCAGCCTTAATTAATCAGGGCAGAAGAAGAGACAACCACAATGGTAATATCATCGTTTTGTTCTGTGCCATGCGTGAATTGCTGAATGCTATGGAGCAGCCGCTCTTTTATTTCAGATACTGTTAATCCGGTTATCTCCTTTAACGCCTGCGCAACAGGTTCGGTACCAAACAGCTCTTTTCTGTTGTTTTCTGCTTCGCTTACGCCATCGCTAAAAGCAATGATAGTACTGTTGTTTTCCAAAATGATGCTGCTGTTCTGATAATTGAAATCGCCAAAAGTTGCCACGGGCGGAGCAAACCGGGTTATGGGCGAAAAAACGGCTCCATTGCTGTTGATGATAAAGGGCGGATGGCCTGCCACGGAAAAGGTAAACTCGTTATTTTTTAAATCAAGCATCCCGATAATCATGGTAGCAAACATGCCTGTGGTGGATATTTTTGAAAGTTTACGGTTCACCCTGTTCAAAACATAAGCGGGGTCAAACTGCTCGTCAATAGCATCTTCAATAAGCATTTGCGAGGCCATCATAAACAGCGATGCGGGAACCCCCTTGCCCGAAACATCGCCCACATAAAACATAATTTTGTCTTCAATAATTTTGTAACCGTAAAAATCGCCACCAACTTCTTTGGCGGGTTTCATTACACCACTCAGTGAAAAATTATTTGTAGTAACATCGCTTTTTTCGGGAAGGAATTGCTGCTGGATACGGCTGGCAAGAATAAACTCATTTTTTATTTTTTCCTCTTTAGCAACACTTTTTTTAAGTTGGTTCGACACAATCAAAACCATGAGCAGGATAAGCAGGATGTCAGCCAACATGATAAACAACAAATTCTTTTTTAATTTATTCAACGGATTAAACAGCACACTGTTTTTCATCAAAATGCCAATGGTCCATGATGTTTCAGGGATAAACATGGTGTAGAGCGTGTAATTGCCATCGGACAGATTAATTTTGTAAACTCCTGAAATACCCCGGGCCATTTCGCTGCCTGCTTTCTTTAATTCGTCAGAGCCCAGGAATCCGGCATAATCGAAAATATTTTTTTTAAGGTTGAAAGTTGAATCGTACGCCGAAAGCAGGAAACCCTGTTTCGACACCAAAAAAACCCGGTTGGATTTGTCGCCGGCAAGTTTTTGAATTGCTTTTGAAAGAGTGTTTAATGCCACATCGGCCGTAACAATTCCAAGGAAGCGATTGTTTAAATCCTTAACAGGATAGGAGAAGGTGCTCATATAAATGTTACCGCCTCCTTTGTCAAAATAGGGTTCACTCCATGCCGATGTTTTACTTTTCTTTACCTCCAAATACCAACTCTTTTGCAGGTAATCATACTCCGGAGGCAACAGTGATGTCTCTTTTATGAAACCATCACTTTTGAAATAATAATTGCAATAGGGTTTGCTTGTCAGGATACCCGGCTCCAGTGCCAACGCCGAACCAAACACCGAAGAATCCTTTTTAACCTGCTCTTTAAGATAAGGTAACACCTTTTCAAAATGCTCGGGGTTGGCTGTAATCATATAAGCAGCTTTTTCGGTAAACGAGCTGGTTCGCCCGATAAAACGCTCGATTTCTTTTAGCGTGTTCAGGTTGATGAGCTGTGCCTGCCGGTATTCTGACTTTGTGAGGCGTTCACTGACAAAATCCTGAATGAGGTAAAGTGAGACAATAAACATGGGAACCGTAATGGCTACAATGTAGAAAACAATCTTTTTTTGAATGTTATTTATTTTAAAGAATGACTTTGATAACATTTTCAGATTGTTTTTGATGATACCGGTACTCAATTTTTGATGCCAGCGAATTTACCAGAACAAGACCCAAACCGCCATACTCCATCTCTTCCAAACTTTTTTGTTCGGGTTTCAGGCTTACAACAGGGTTGAATTTTTCACCATGATAACTAATAATTATTTCGGTTGATATTCCGACAGGGTTCAAACTCAAATTAAAATTTTCACTGCCGGTATAATTCAACAAATTTACAATCAACTCCTCACACACAAGGTGTATGCGATTGCAACCTTCAGGTGGAATATGTTGCTGTTCACAGTACTGCCTGACAGCTTCAACAGCTTCCGGGAGCGAATGTAATTTGAGTTTCATGGTTTAGTCTTCCTTTAAAAAAGTTAAGAAACCCGAAAGCCTGAAGATTTCCAATACGTTACCGGATGCGCCATGCAGATAGGTTTCTTTACCGGCAGCTTTGGCGGCTTTGGCACACTTAAGCACAACCTGCAGGCCGGCACTGCTAATGTATTCCAGCTTTTCTACATTTAACTCAAGGTCGCGGTCGATATTCTCCAGAGCTTTATCAATTTGTTCGGCGGCTTGCTGCGAATTTGTGGCATCCAGCCTACCCGAAAAGGTGATAATCAAACGAGTTGCTTTTTCTG
>WGDP01000053.1 GCA_015493215.1 Bacteroidales bacterium
ATCATTTACTATGTAGGAAGCTTTACTAATAAAACGGTATCTTTCTGGACTTTTAATATCATATATATTTACCTTCTTACTTTTTAGTTCACCTTTAACAAGTTGGTTATAAACTTTATTATATTCATCATCGATTAAAAAATCGTTGCTAACATTAATAAATGAATTAACAGTCTTGCCACCTATTAAAGTATCGTGGATAACTAAAACAATATCAACGCCATCAAAATATGTCTCCCATTTATTCTGGAGTTCTTTTCGTAAAGAGTCTTCTATAATACTAATTTTATTTACTACAGCAGTATCACTTGTTTTTTCCTCAATTGGTGCCGGCGGTGGCGGTGATATGTGTACTTGTAATAAATATTCTTTTTGAATTAGCAATGGCAATATTTCATTATATATATTAACGTCTATATCAATATCTTTACCATTCCTACATGCAAAAACTAGAAGCACAAGTAAACAGTATAAAATAATTGTAATTTCTTTTTTCATAATTATTTACTTATGGTTCTTTACATCCTTTTCATATTCCATGGAATAATAATCCGTATTTTTAGCCTTATCCATTTGTGTTGAATAATTTTTATATTCGGTAGCTTTTTCATTGGTACGGCTTTTCCTTCGGCGGTGAAAATGTGTTTTAATTGCCCGCTTTCGGTTTCAAAGGTAGGAAAATAGCGGGTACACTTTTGAATTAACCGAAGGTAATAAACGGTTTTTTAAAAAAATTCCAATTTTCAAAATACAAATTCCAAATAATAAATCTCAATAGTTTAATATTCAATACCCCAAAAACTGAAGTGAATAAAAAAGTACTTTTTTTAATGTATCGCCCAAAAAGATTTGATCTTTGGATTTTGATTATTGGTTATTGCCTGCCAGCCGTTTACCAGCCGAAGGATAGCAGGCTGGTTTGGAATTTGGAGCTTCAGTATTGGAATTTCTTTTTAGCCGGTTTGGCATGATTAATCAGCGTATCTTCGATAAAGAAACGTATAAATTATTGTACAAATAAAAAAAGTTACCTCCTATGTAGGTAACTTTTTTGTTATTTATGTGGGGCGTACTGGAATCGAACCAGTGACCTCTTGCCTGTCAAGCAAGCGCTCTAAACCAACTGAGCTAACGTCCCGCGTGCGGAGTGCAAAAATAGAAAAATATGGCTTTGCGGCAATTCATAAAAACATCTATCTTTGGGGTTTTAAAATCATTGTCCGCAACCGGTCAAATTAATCAATTCAATAAGATGAAAAAGATTACTGTTTTCACCCTGGTTATCATCCTTTTATCAGGGTCATTTGCCTTTTCGCAGGAAACAAAAAAGAAAATTACCCTTGACGAGTTATGGCACAAATACAAATTTTACCCTAAAACAGTGCATGGCATCAATTCGCTTAGCAATGGCAAACAGTTTACCATGATTAAAGCCGGTTCGCTGGTGGTTTACGATTACGCTACCGGCGATTCGGTGGGTGTGCTCCTGCAAAAGGAAAAGCTAATTCCCGAAGGCAAAAAAACGCCCATTCATCTTGGCGAATATTTTATGAACAAAGATGAAAACAAATTCCTTATTCCCACTGCCACCGAATCAATATACCGCCATTCAAAAAAATCCGATTTCTATATTTACGATGAAGAAACGGGCAGGCTCAGCAGACTTTCCGAAAACGGCAAACAGCGGCTGGCCGACTTCAATCCCGCCGGAAACAAAGTTGCTTTTGTGCGGAAAAACAACCTCTACATTAAAGACCTCACAAACGGTAAGGAACAACAAATAACCACCGATGGCAAGGTAAATGAAATTATCAACGGAACCTGCGACTGGGTTTACGAAGAGGAGTTTGGCTTTACCAAGGCTTTCTTTTGGTCGCCCGACGGAAAAAAAATTGCCTATTACCATTTTAACGAAAGCAAGGTAAAAGAATATACCTTAACCTATTACGGCAAACTCTACCCCCGACTTTACACCTATAAATACCCCAAAGCCGGCGAAGACAACTCGGTGGTAACCATTTATGTTTACGACCTTGAAACCGGCAAGTCAACCAAAATGAACACCGGCGAAAACAGCGACACCTACATCCCGCGTATCAAATGGACCAACGATGCCAATGTGTTGGCAATTGAGCATTTAAACCGGTTACAAAACCATTTGGAAATATTGCTTGCCAACGCCTCAACAGGCGAAACAAGCACCATGTATGTTGACGACAATCCTTACTATATTGACATCACCGACGATTTAACCTTTTTGCCCGACAACAAACGATTCATCATCACTTCCGAAAAGGACGGCTACAACCATATTTACCTCTGCACCATGGACGGCAAAAAAGAAAAACGGCTTACCAAAGGCAAGTGGGATGTTACCAAAGTATATGGTTACGATGCCGAAAACGGGATGGTTTATTATCAAAGTGCCGAATTGTCGCCACTTAACCGCGATATTTACAAGGTAAGCCTGAAAGGAAAGAGAAAAAAGATTTCCACCCGTACGGGAACCAACGATGCCACCTTTAGCAACAACTTTGAATATTACGTAAACACTTTCAGCGATGCCAACACACCGCCCTATATCACCATGAACAAAAACGATGGCAAAGAGCTGCGTGTGCTTGAAGACAACAAAGCTTTCACCGAGATGATGGCATCGTACAACCTGAGTAAAAAAACCTTTTCATCCTTTACCGACAGCGTGATAACGCTACCCGATGGCAAACAAACCTATCTGAACACCTGGCAAATACTGCCTCCTGATTTCGACAGCACAAAACAGTATCCCGTGCTGCTTTATCAATACAGCGGCCCCGGTTCGCAAAGCGTGCTCAACAGCTGGGGATGGAGTAATTACTTTTGGTTTCAGATGCTGGCACAAAACGGCATCATTGTAACTTGTGTCGATAATCGCGGAACAGGCGCCCGCGGCCAGGAATTTAAAAAAATGACCTACAAGCAACTGGGTAAATACGAAAACATCGACCACATTGCCTACGCAAGGTATCTTGGTAGGTTGCCCTATGTTGACAAAAACAAAATAGGAGTATTTGGCTGGAGTTACGGCGGATTTATGTCGAGCCTCGACATTACCAAAGGTGCCGATGTATTTAGTACTGCCATTGCGGTAGCTCCGGTTACCAGCTGGCGCTACTACGACAACATTTACACCGAGCGCTACATGCGTAAACCACAGGACAACCCCAAAGGATATGATGACAACTCCCCCATCAACTTTGTAAAAAAGCTTAAAGGAAATTTCCTATTGGTGCATGGCAGTGCCGACGACAATGTTCATTTTCAGAATAGTATGGACATGATTACTGCTCTGGTTAATGCCAATAAACAGTTTGAGCTGTTTGTATATCCCAACAAGAATCACGGAATTTATGGAGGTAACACGCGTTATCACCTTTATAAAAAGATGACGGATTTCTTGTATAAAAACTTAAAAGGAGTTGATTTAACATTAGAAGAAATTAATAAATAAGAACAAGTGGAAAAATTTGCAAAATTTATATTTAAGCTGTTTGGCTGGAAAATAACCGGAGATTTTCCTAAGCAATACAAAAAGCTTGTTATTCTGGAGGCGCCTCACACATCAAACCTCGACTACTTTATCGGCATGATGTGCATTTACGCTTCGGGGGTAAAAGTTAACGTTATCATTAAAAAAGAAGCCTTCTTTTGGCCCTTTGCCGGCTTGCTGAAAAAAGCCGGCGGCATCCCCATCGACCGGAAAGGAAGCACCAGTAAAGTTGATGCCATTGCCAACCTGTTTAAAACACATGAAACGCTTAACCTTGGCATTACACCCGAAGGCACCCGCTCGCTGGCAAAAAAATGGAAAAAAGGATATTACTATATCGCCTTGAAAGCCAATGTTCCCATTCTGCTTGCCTCCATCGACTACAAGAAAAAAGCAGGCCATTTCGGCCCGGTAATCTTTCCTACCGGCGACTATGAAAAGGATTTTGTGCAAATTGAAAAATACTATCGTGGCATCCATGCCCGATATCCTGAAAAATACAATTTAAGCCCCATGTATCTCGAAGAGAAAAAAAACAAGTAGAACACTATCCATCAGATTAATTTCTGCTTTGACGTACATGAGATATTGGAAATGATTTTTGTTTTGTGGTCGTGGAAACTATCCATATTATTTCTGATAAAATTCTGAAAGGGTTTAATATGAAGAGCTATGTACTAACTAAATAATCTGGTGCATCAAAACAAAAATTAGCCACCAGCCTTTAAGCCCTCTTTTTTCCGACATTCAAAAGCAACAAAAACAAACTTTTAATTGTCATCTATAATTCAGGTGCTGTTTCCCAATTATTATTTTCAACCATCGCATAATAAAAAATTCCATGAAGAAATTTTTCCTTTTAATACTACTAACAACAATTAGTATTGCCGGTTTTTCTCAAAACCAGCCGGTTAAAGCAATTAACGATACCGCCAGTCATCCCTATTGGATTGAGATGATGCAAAATCCCCATGCCAATTACTATCAAACGGTAAGAGCATTTAATTTATACTGGCAGGGAAGAGAGATTACCCGCGGGTCGGGATACAAACCCTTTAAACGATGGCAATACTACTGGAGCACAAGGCTTAACCCCGATGGAACCCGTAACCTCGGCGATAAAACCTATCGCGAAGTAACTGAATTTTTATCCGATAACAGCCGTTCCACTGCCTCCTTTGAGGGAAACTGGATAAATTTGGGGCCCGTAACCAAACCCGGTAATGCAGGCACCGGCCAACCCAACGGGAACGGACGGGTAAATGCCATTGCCTTTCATCCCACCTCGGGGAACACTATTTTTGTGGGTGCACCGGCAGGAGGATTGTGGATTTCCAACGATGCCGGCAGCAGCTGGACGAGTTACACCGACTCGCTTCCCACCCTCGGCGTATCATCCATAGCCATCGACTATGCCAACAGTAATGTTATTTACATTGGTACCGGCGACCGCGATGCCGGTGATGCTGCAGGAATGGGCGTTTTTAAAAGTACCGATGGAGGCGTAACCTTTTCGCCGGCCAATAACAATATGAGTGATGCCACCGTGGGCAGGCTGCTCATCCACCCGCTGAATCATTCAACTTTGCTGGCAGCCACGAGCCTTGGAATTTTTAAAACCACCGACGGTGCTACCACATGGACATTGAAAAAAACAGGAAATTATAAGGACATCGTATTTCGTCCCGGCAATCCCGATATTGTTTACGCCACCACCAATGGCGATTTTTGGCGGTCGGCCGATGCGGGTGAAACATGGACAAAAATTGGCGGAACGGGTAATTTTTCACGCGGTGTAATTGGAGTTACACCCGCCATGCCCGGAGTGGTATATTTTGTAACCGTTGACGGGAGCGTATATGGCGGCACCTACCGCTCAAACGATTCGGGCCTTACTTTTACGCTGCGTTCCAACTCGCCCAACATCATGAGTTGGGGATGTAATGGGGGCAGCGGCGGACAGGGCTGGTACGATTTGGATGTTGCCGTCGATCCCAACGATGCCAACACACTGTACGTGGGTGGCGTAAATGTTTTTAAATCGACCGATGGTGGTACAACCTGGCAGATAAACTCCCACTGGACAGGCGATTGCGGCGTTCCGGCAGCACACGCCGATTGCCATGTGCTGGAGTTTAACACTGTTGACGGTATGCTGTACGCCGGTAACGACGGCGGCATTTATCGTACTGCCGATGGTGGCAACACCTGGACGGAAATTACTTCGGGTATCGCCATTTCGCAGGTATATAAAATAGGACAGGCAGCCACCAACAAAGACAAGGTGATGAACGGCTATCAGGATAACGGCACAGCCACCTTTTTGGGCGACTCTACCGGATTTTTAACGGTAATGGGTGGCGACGGAATGGACTGCGCTTACGACTTTCAAAACGATTTGTATTCTTATGGCGAATATTATAACGGCGCCGGAATTACCCGGTTGTACAACAACTATTATCAGGGGCAAATAAGCAACGGCATTGGCGAATCGGGTGCCTGGGTTACTCCGTTGGCTCTGGACGTTACCAACCCCGAAACCATGTTTGTGGGCATGAAAAATATATGGCGCGGCACCAATATCAGAGGGTACAATGTCCCCTGGCAGCAAATCAGTTCAACAGGCAGCAACAACATCAGAGTTATTGA
>WGDP01000054.1 GCA_015493215.1 Bacteroidales bacterium
CCAAGGTTTATTTCAATATAAACCGGTAGATGGTCGCTGTAACCACCATAATATTTTCCGGCTGATGTTCTGTTGGGCCGTGGCTCCCCATGTTTGGGATGGTACAGCATCCAGTCGTGTTTAATAACCGTTTGCGAAGGTGAAGCTACCTGCATCCCGTTTTCACCGGTTAACAAAGGCGTTGAAACAATTATCTGGTCAAACATATCCCAGCCTTTATAGTAAAGCGAGCCATTACCCTTTTTGTAAGGAATAATGGCTAAATCGTAAAGGCGTTTTTCCTCAAGTGGTTTTTTAGGCTCCAATACCTGTAAACCGTTCACCAGGCTTTTATCGGTGGGATTATCATTTAAATCGCCCACAATAACAATGTTGGCGGCAGGATTATCGGAAAATATTTGCTGGGTAATACTCCAAAGTTTTTCTGCCGTATAAATTCTGAAGGGTTCCGTAACGGCTTGTCCGCCCCAACGCGAAACCCAATGATTTACAAACAGATGTATTTTATCACCCCCCTTAGTTTGTCCAAACACATGCAAGACATCGCGTGTGGCGTGGCTGCTGTCGCCAGGAAAATTCAACCTGATAAATTCGGTTTTGATGGGTTTAAATTCAGTTGGCCTGTAAAGCAAAGCAACATCAATTCCTCTTTCGTCGGGACTGTCCTTGTGAATGATTTTGTATCCGGCATCCTTTAAAAGCGGTTGTTTTAACAAATCCTCAATTACCTGACGGTTTTCTACTTCGCTTAAACCAAAAGTTGAAGGAAAACCACCGGGATTTATTGAACTCATCACCTTGGCAAGATTAGCCAGCTTGTGGTTGTAACGTTGTGTATTCCAAGGGATACGACTTGTGGGCAAGTGGTCGTCATCCCGAATATGCGGATCGTTAATGGTATCGAAAAGATTTTCAACATTGTAAAATGCCACACTGAATTTATCGGTTTTTTTATTGGCACATGCCGAAACAAACCAAACGGCAATGAGTGCAACAATAACAATATTAAGGTATCGTTTCATGGGTAAGTGCTTTTATTTTATCAATTTATTGTTTCGTTTTTATCTTGCGGCAAAAGTAGGCAATAAAACAGTCGTTGTTTCATTTTCACCTACTTATAATTTTAATAAATGATGAGTCATTCAGATTCTCTACCCACCCAAACGTGTTGTTTAATACAAACAGCTAAATCTAAACGGGTAATGTATTGGAACCCTTAAATTTCAAAAAACTTATTACGGCACAAACTTTACATCACAACCGCCCCTTCATTTTATTAATCTCCCGGCGGTCTTTTTTGGTGGGCCTTCCTGTTCCCCGGTCACGTTTTTCCTGATTGAGCTTGTTTATCATTTCCAGCTTTTCAAACTCTTCTTTGGGTGTCAGGTCAGCCATCAAATCGGGTACAAGCCTGGCAGCAACCCTGTTTTTAGCCGCAACCTTAACTTTAACGGTTCTTTTAATGTGGTTATGATGAACCTCCAACACATCACCCGGCTTTACATCGCGCGAGGGTTTTACATTAACGCCATCCATTTTTACCTTACCTCCTTTACAGGCATCGGCAGCCTGCGAACGGGTTTTAAACAACCGTACCGCCCAAAGCCACTTGTCAACACGAACCGAATCAGCCATTATTTTTTTCTAAAATAGAGTTGCAACGGAACCCCGGTAAAATCGTACTCCTTACGAATTTGATTTTCCAGAAATCGTTTATAGTTTTCTTTAATATCTTCCGGAAGATTGCAGAAAAACACAAACTGCGGTGTTTGAGTTTTTAGCTGCATGGTATATTTTATTTTAATATATCTGCCCCGCGACCCCATGGGAGGCGGATTGTTTTCGATAAGCGGCAGCAGGAAATCATTGAGCTTGGAAGTTGGTATCCGGGTGTTTCGTCTTTTATACACCTCCATGGCCAGCTCCAGCACTTTGTAAATGCGCTGTTTTTCTTTTACCGATGTAAAAATTACCGGAATGTCGGTAAAGGGTGCAAACCTTTCTTTTATCTGTGCTTCAAACTCAAGATGGGTATTGGTCTCTTTTTCAATTAAATCCCATTTATTAACAACTACCACCACCCCTTTCTTGTTTTTTACGGCAAGGTGAAAAATATTCACATCCTGCTTTTCAACTCCACCTTGCGCATCAATCATCACAATACAAACATCGGCGCTTTCGATGGCTCGAATGGTTCGCAAAGTTGAATAAAACTCTATATTTTCATACACTTTGCCCTTTTTTCGTAGCCCTGCGGTATCCATCAACATAAAGTCAAGTCCAAAAGCCTTGTAACGGGTATTAATGGTGTCGCGGGTGGTTCCGGCGATGGGAGTTACAATGTTACGTTCGTCGCCAAGCAAAGTATTAACCAACGACGATTTTCCCACATTGGGCCGTCCGATTACAGCGAGATGGGGCAACTCCGACTCTTCGTTGGTTTCGGTATCTTTATGAAACACTTTTACCACTTCATCCAACAAATCGCCGGTACCACTGCCCGTAGCCGCCGATACGGGAAACACCTCCCCCAGTCCCAAGGCGTAAAATTCGCCAACAATATCGGAAAGATTGGGGGTATCCACTTTATTGGCTGCCAGAAAAACTTTTTTCCGCGCCTTACGCAACAAGTTGGCCACATCCAGATCCAACGGGCTTACTCCTTCGCGGGCATCCACCACAAACACAATGGCGTCGGCTTCGTCGATGGCAAACATTACCTGCTTGCCAATCTCTTTTTCAAAAGTATCGTCGGAGCCTTCCACATAGCCTCCGGTATCAATTACCGAAAATTCATATCCGTTCCAATCGCTTTCGCCATAAATCCTGTCGCGCGTAACACCGCTTACCGACTCAACGATAGCACTTTTCGATTGTGTAAAACGGTTAAAAAGGGTTGACTTCCCCACATTGGGTCTGCCAACAATGGCTAATATATTTTTCATCTATTTTCGTTTAGTTGTTTCTGAAATATAAAACTTTGCAAAGATAGGCAAGTTTCAACAGGAATGATTAACCCGATGAGTTCACCCAAATCCGAAAATCAGGATAAACACCACAGAAAAAAATAAGTCACAGTAGCCTACACTTCACCATAGCCAAACCTGTCGAGGCTTTTTTCGTTATCGCGCCAATCCTTATTGACTTTTACGCGAAGTTCAAGAAAAACCTTCTTATCGATAAACTTTTCAATGTCTTCGCGAGCCTGAGTACCAACCCGTTTGATGCGCTCACCCTTATGCCCAAGGATAATGGCCTTTTGCGATTCGCGAATTACATAAATGTAAGCATAAATACGCACCAGATTCTCTTCTTCAAGGTAAGAATCAACAGCCACCTCGGTGGAATAAGGCACCTCCTTTTTATAATTCACAAAAATCTTCTCCCTGATAATCTCCGAAACAAAAAATCGCATGGACTTATCGGTCAGTTCATCTTTGGGAAAATAGGGCGGACTTTCGGGGAGCAGGTCAATAATGGTATCGAACACCTTTTCCACGTTAAATTTCATCAGTGCCGAAACCGGAATAACTTGTGCCTGAGGAATTTTCTCTTTCCAATAATTCATTTCCTGTACAATACGTTCCTGTTCGGAGAGGTCAATCTTATTAATCAACAAAAGAACCGGCGTATTTGAACGGATGATTTTTTCAATAATTTCATTTTCTTCAAACTGCATACCCGTTTCGGTCATCAGCAGAATAACATCGGCATCAATAAGCGCCGATTCCACGAATTTATTCATGTATTCATGCATTTTATAGGCCGGGTTGCGTACAATTCCGGGTGTGTCGGAGTACACAATTTGAAAGTCGTCGCCATTTACAATACCCATAATACGGTGGCGGGTAGTTTGAGCCTTGGAGGTTATGATTGATAACTTCTCGCCAACCAGGGCGTTCATCAGGGTTGACTTCCCCACATTGGGGTAGCCTATTATATTTACGAAACCTGCTTTATGCATAAAAAATATTTTTTCAGAAAAACTTGTTTTGCAAAGAAACAAAATATATTTTTGCACTCGCATTTAAAAACAATATTGCGGGGTGGAGCAGTGGTAGCTCGTCGGGCTCATAACCCGAAGGTCGTAGGTTCGAGTCCTGCCCCCGCTACTAAGATTAAAAGGCTATCATTGGGTTGATAGTCTTTTTTTTTGTGTTCCTTTCAGAACCTTCTAAGCTCTTTCAGATTTGTAATCTGAAAGATAACAACTGACTTATTACAAATGTATTATATCATTCGGATTGCAAATCCGAACGAGCTTTAGGCGTTCCTTTCAGAACCTTTTAAGCTCTTTCAGATTTGTAATCTGAAAGATGACAACTGACTTATTACAAATGTATTACGTCATTCGGATTGCAAATCCGAACGAGCTTGGCGGTTGTCCAATTTGGGGCAGGACGAGAAGCCTGTCCCGAATAATTTTTCGGGAAATCATCAGCTTTCTTTCCGTACGCAATTAAATTACCTTAACTTTGTACATTCAATGATTCAGACCATCAATTTATTGAAATTATGATTAAGGAAATTGGAAAAGGAAACTCTGTTTTCAATAATTTTTTAGCCGAACTTCGTGATGTCTCCATTCAAAAAGACCGTTTGCGGTTTAGGCGCAACCTGGAACGTATGGGCGAAATATTTGCCTACGAAATCAGCAAAGTACTGGCCTACAAAAATGCCGACATCGAAACCCCTCTTGGCGAAGCACATATGAGTGTAATGGCTGAGCAGCCGGTGTTGGCTACCATTTTACGCGCGGGGCTTCCTTTACATCAGGGCATGCTTAATTATTTCGACAACGCCGAAAATGCATTTATCTCGGCTTATCGTAAATACGATGCCGATGAAGATTTTGTTATCAAACTCAACTATGTTTCCTCTCCCGGTATTCAGGACAAAGTGTTGATTCTTTCGGATCCAATGTTGGCAACAGGCGGCTCGATTGTAGCATCGTTAAAGGGAATCTTTGAAAAAGGAACGCCCAAACACACCCACATTGTTTGCGTACTTGCCAGCGAAGAGGGTATAAAAACCATCAGAAAATCATTTTCCGCCAAAAAAACCACCATCTGGGTTGGCGCCATCGACGATGAGCTTACTGCAAAAGCATACATAGTACCGGGACTGGGCGATGCCGGCGATTTGGCCTATGGCATTAAAGAAGATTAACAGCACCTATTATGGCGAACCTGCGGCTTATTTACGAAAACATCAACATCTCCTTACAGGCGATAAAAGGGCACTGGCTCCGAACCATCCTTACCGTGAGCATCATTGCCTTTGGTATTATGGCACTGGTGGGTATTTTAACTGCCATTGATGCCATGAAATTTTTTCTCAACGATAATTTTTCCATGATGGGTTCCAACACTTTTAACATTCAAAGCAGAGAGCTGAGAGTACAGATTGGCGGCCACCGAAACAAGCCCAAATCGTTTGAACCCATCACTTACCAACAGGCAACAGATTTTAAGGAGCAATATCACTTTCCGTCGAAAGTATCAGTCTTTACGCGCGGAACCGGCATTGCAACTCTAAAGTACGAATCGGTAAAAACCAACCCCAACATTCAGGTAATGGGCACCGACGAAAACTACATTTCATCGGCAGGACTTGAAATTGCCATGGGACGAAACCTTACCAAAACCGATATTAAAAACAGCGGGCACGTGGTAATCATCGGATCGGAAATTGCCGACAAGCTGTTTCCAAACGAGCCTGACCCTGTGGGGAAGGTTATATCGGTCGGCCCCGGAAAGTACAAAATTATAGGCGTGTTAAAAGAACGCGGTTCATCCATCGGTTTTTCAGGCGACAAATCATGTCTTGTTCCGGTAAGCAATGTCAGAGTTTATTTTTCGCGCCCCAAAATGAATTACAACATCAGTGTTTTGGTAACCGATGGCGACTTGATGGAAGCTGCCATTGGCGAAGCCACCGGCCTGTTTCGGAAAATACGCAAAGACAAGTTAAAAGACGAGAACTCGTTTGCCATCTCAAAAAGCGACAACATAGCCAGCATATTAATTAGCCTTACCTGGAAAATACAGCTCGGAGCTACTTTTATAGGTTTAATAACCCTGTTTGGTGCCGGCATTGGTTTGATGAACATTATGTTGGTTTCGGTTACCGAACGAACGCGCGAAATAGGTATCAGAAAAGCATTGGGTGCTACACGGCGAACCATCAGAAACCAGTTTTTGGCTGAAGCCGTAGTAATTGCACAGATAGGTGGTGTTTTAGGGGTGGTAGCAGGTATAATGGCTGGCAATGCCATTTCCTATTTTACCAACAGTCCGTTTATTGTTCCCTGGCTGTGGATAGTAAGCGGCCTGTTGCTAACCTTTGTTGTGGCTTTGATTTCAGGAATTATTCCGGCTTACAAAGCAGCATCGCTCGACCCCATTGAAGCCTTAAGGTATGAATAGAACAACTTATGTTTTATCTTATTTGTACCTTAATATCTTTTGTATAAATCAAACTTGTTTAAACCAACCGAAACTCTTTGAAACCCGGCAATTAAGCTGTCGGAATAATTTTTGTTAACTATCAAATAATCAAAATCCTCAGAATTTTCGGCATTTAAACAATCTATATTATTGCGCCAAAAATATCCTACAACAAGCCAATCGAATGTAATAGAAGGTTCAACGGCAACAACCGTCCCGTGAGGAATAACACTCTCAATTAAATAAACATCATGCAGTATTTCTTTGTCCCTTCCTGTATTATTTATCTGCAAAATATTTACAATCAGGCTTATCACCAGTAAGAAAAAGGCAAAATATTTAAAAACAACAAACCCTTTTTTAGAAACATTTATTCGGTCGGTTAAAAGTTTTACTTCCGGTACCATATACAACCCAAAGGCAAGTGCAACTAACGGAAAAACCGGTAATAGATAAAAACCACTCTGTTTCATACTTACCATGATAGGAATCACACCTGAGAGACCTGTCAAAAAAAGAATATACACCCACAGATTATTATGATGAATCCACTTTATTTTTCCTGTAATAACGGTCAGTATTACAAAAGCAACAAACACAGGAACAATTTCGGTTAAAAAACGGCCTAGTATATAAAACCTGCTACTTACCGTTGTTACACTGGTTACGCTATAAATAACCTGAGTGTATAGATAGGAAATAAGATTATCAATACTGGCGGGAAACAGAATAAATAGCACTAAAAAAGAACCTGTTAAAGCGGCAATCATTAAAACTGTATCCTGAAAGAATCTGTTAAAAGAAACATTTTTATTGAGAACAAAAACCCAAAACGGCAACGCCATCGGGAAAAGTCCCACCGGCCCTTTTGACATCACTGCGAGAAACACCATTACACCTGACAGAATAATATTTACAACCCTCTTTCCCTGATAGCTTTTTATACCGAACAATACAGCCAGCATCGTAAAAATAGCCATTGTATTTTCGAGCATATTATTTGAAACGCCCCAAATAACAACAGGAACGGACAGCCATAAAAGCAAGGGAAGCCAATAAAATACAAAGTATTGTTTACCGGCAACATGTTTCCAAATCCGTACTAAAACAAATCCTGTTACAAGGTAAGTAAAAAAGGAATAAGCCCTTTCAACCAGATAGCCATCTCCCAAAATCCTGAAAAACAAACTCTCCATTCCAAAGGCAAGGGATGGCTGTCCACGAAAATGCCGTTCAAAATCTGAAGTAAAAAACAAATCCCAAAAAGAACCCAGGCCGTGTGCCAGATTTTTTGAAATAACCGCATAGCTAAGCCCATCACAAAACATACCGTCGGAAAGCCACTTCGGACTTACAACCAACATAAACAATGCTATGGTTATCAACAAAAAGGGAAGCTGCTTCGATTTCATAACAACCTGAATATTAAGCTACTTTTCCGATACCGCTTCAAGATAGCACTTACGGCAAAGGGGTTCATAAGCATCGGTTTCGCCCAGTAAAACCAACTTATCATCTTTGGCTTTTCGGTGCGAATACTGGGCAAGATTACCACAGCGAATACAAATGGCATGTACTTTGGTAACATACTCGGCAATGGCCATGAGCTTGGGAATGGGGCCAAAAGGTTTTCCGGCAAAATCCATGTCCAGCCCGGCAACAATTACCCTTTTCCCCCTGTTGGCCAACTCATTACAAACCGAAATAAGCTCATCGTCAAAAAACTGTGCTTCATCAATCCCAACCACCTCAAAATCCTCATCATAAAAAAGTATTTGTGAAGCATTTTGAACCGGATTCGACTTAACTGCATTGGCGTTGTGCGACACCACATCTTCTTCGTCGTAGCGCGTATCCACCGCAGGCTTAAAAATTTCAACCTTTTGATTGGCTATACGGGCACGATTTAAACGCCGTATCAACTCTTCGGTTTTGCCCGAAAACATAGAGCCACAAACCACTTCAATCCAGCCTGTTCGCTCGCTGGCATTTTTATCTTTTTCTAAAAACATATTTTTTTCCGGTAAAAGAATAATTACATCCGGTTACTAAAAATAGTAACTTTGCCAAACAGCAAATGTAATAACTTTGAAAGTATAATAATATGGAACAAGAAAAAATCCTTTTACAAATTGAAACCGAACTGGTTGCATTAAGAACCTTTATAAGAAAACTAAAACCGGATGCCAAAATCCATCAACTCGACATTGATTTAATAAAGCAAAAAGCCATTTCGATGTACGATTCGGTGCTTATGCTTGAGCCCACTCGTGAGGCGGTACCCAAAGCCACCGTTTTCGACATTAAGAAACCCGAACCCGCGGTAGTGCCTGATAAAGAAATAGATGACAGCATGGAGTTGGAAAAGCAACGCCTGAAAAATAACAAACAGGCCGTAAAAGCCGAAACCATCATGACTTCAAAAGAAGAAATCAGCCATGATACCGATGAGCCTGCTGTTGCCGTATCAAAGGAAGCGCCAGAACCGGTTTCGCTACCAAAACCTGAAAAGGAGGTAAAGCACGCTCCCGTCTCCGAACCTCCATCGGAAGAAGAAAAACCCGAAATCATTGAGTTTGAAATTGACACACCGGCAAAAGAAGTTGCTAATACCGGCGTTGAGCCTGAGAATAAAGCTGAAAAACCTGAAACCGGGCAGCAACCTGAACCGGAAGCAGAACCTGAAAAAACAGCACAGGCTCCTGCACAGGCTGATCTGTTTTCTGCCTCTCCCGAAACGGTGGCCGACAAGCTATCATCCGAAAAACAAAAAACCGTAGCTGACAAACTCTCGCATGACAGCCAAAACAATCTTCGTAAATTTATCGGCATCAACGAAAAATTTTTACTGATAAACGAACTCTTTAACGGCGACCTGAGCAGATACAACAGTGCCATTGACGAACTGGACAGCATGCAAACCATTGAAGGTGCCAACACCTGCCTCATCGAACTTCAGGTTCAAAACCAGTGGGATGAAAATTCGGATGCTTATATTAAATTAAAAGAACTGTTGGAGAAAAAATTTGTTTAGCAATAAAATAAAACTCAAATTATATTCTGTTATGGCGCGCCTCTTTAGTATTATTCTTGTTGTTTTTGTGTTTTCTGTTGGAAGGACACAGAACCTTCAATATGTTAAAAAGGTAAACCATAAACTTTGTTCAAAAGCCTATCATGGCAGAGGTTATGTAAAACATGGCGACGCAAAAGCGGCAAAATATATTGCAGCAGAATTTAAAAAAGCCGGACTCAAAAGTTTTACCGACAACTATTATCAACCCTATCAATTTGCCATCAACACCTTTCCCGGCAAAATAACCGCAAAAGCAGACAACAGGAAATTAATTCCGGGAACCGATTTTGTTATCAGCCTCTCATCGCCCGGCATAAAGGGAACCTTTCCTCTGATTTGGGTTCCCGATTCGGTTTCCACCCCTGAACAGCTTGTCAGTTTTGTTGAGAGCAGTGGCGAAAAAGATGGCTTTTTGGTTCTTTCGCAACAATTTAAAAAACTTTACGGCACTCAAATTCCCTGGGGTCGTGGCGCCATCCTGCTTGAGGATAAACAGCCCTGGTGGCATGTTTCAAACGGCAGACATGTGGGCAGGTCGGTTTGGCTGAAAATTGATAAACATAAGCTCCCTAAAACCACCCGGACAATCTATCTCGACTTTAACAACCGGTTTGTTGAGCAGTACCAAACCCAAAACATAGCCGGCTACCTTGAGGGAAGTGCGGTTAAAGATACTTTTCTTGTACTTACGGCTCATTACGACCACCTTGGCATGATGGGTAACAAAGCCTGGTTTCCGGGCTCCAACGACAATGCCAGCGGCACAACCATGATACTTGACCTGATACATTATTACACCCAACATCCGCCAAAATATTCAATAGCATTTATTCTTTTTAGTGGCGAAGAAGTCGGGTTAATGGGTTCAAACTATTTTGTTGAGCACCCGTTATTTCCCCTAAAAAAGATTAAATTGCTAATCAATTTGGATATGATAGGAACAGGCAGCGAAGGCATAACCGTTGTCAATGCTACGATTTACAAAAACCTCTTTCAAAAATTAGTTGCCATTAACAACAAACATCATTACCTTGCTGAGGTAAAAGCCCGTGGTGAAGCTTGCAACAGCGACCATTGTCCGTTTTATAAAAAAGGGGTAAAATCAATATTTATTTATACCCGGGGAAAAGAGTATCTGGAATATCATTCGGTTACCGACAATAACGTACCCTATACAAAGTATGAAGATTTTTTTAAGTTGATAACCAACTTGGTTGACAACTATTGACAATGGTTGATGAACCATTTTGAGACAAATCAAAATAAAACCATGAGTAAACTTTACATAGTCCCCACACCCATTGGCAATCTTGAAGATTTTACTTTCAGGGCAATAAAGGTTTTAAACGAAGTTGACACCATTTTAGCCGAAGATACCCGTACCAGCGGAAAGCTGCTTAAACATTATGACATCAGCACAAAAATGAATTCGTATCATATGTTTAACGAGCACAAAACTGCTGAACAATTTGCCGACAGAATAGCATCGGGCGAAACCATGGTATTGATAACCGATGCCGGCACACCTGCTATTTCAGATCCGGGTTATCTGTTGGTACGCGAGTGTATTAACAAGGGTATCGAAGTAGAATGTCTTCCCGGAGCCACCGCTTTTGTCCCTGCGTTGGTCAATTCGGGGTTACCCAACGACAAATTCTTTTTCGAAGGCTTTTTACCTCATAAAAAAGGAAGACAAACAAGGCTTAAATTTTTAGCTACCCTTCCCCACTCCATTGTTTTATATGAGTCGCCTCACCGGCTGATAAAAACATTAACCCAATTGTCTGAATTTTTCAGCTCCGAACGTAAGATTTCGGTTTCGCGTGAACTCACAAAAATGCATGAAGAAACCGTCAGGGGAACCATATCCGAAGTATTGGAATATTTTCAAACAAAAACGGTGAAAGGCGAAATTGTTATTGTTATCGGCGCTATGGAAAAAGAAAAATAGAAGCCAACTGCTTTTTTTTTGAACGATATTTCTATCTCGAAATAAAACAGGCTGCCTTATAGTAAATAAAACTTTAGGGGCAGCCTGTTTGATTGTTAATTATGATTCATTAAGGTTCTTCTCAAACTTTTTTAAAGCTACTTTTACCATTTGGTATGAAAACCAAATGATGACCGGCCAGCTTAAAAGCCACAATATCTGTTCTGTGTACATTTTTCCTCCTTTTTAAGATTAATAACTGTGCGAATCTTCTTCCATCTCCTTTACAGTGATGGGGGTTTTATTAAGCGATTTCCATGCATACCAGATGTAAGCCAAAACAAATGGCACCATCAGCGAAACATAGCTCATGGCTATCAACGTATATTTGCTGGAAGATGCATTTTCAATCGTTAACGAGCTTTGCAAATCATACACCGACGGGTAAAAAGCCGTATGGTTAAATCCGGCCGTCAGCAACAAAGCAAACACTGTTAATACAGTTCCTGCACCTGAAAACCAAATGGCTTTACGTCCACACTTGTCGTAAGCAAACAGCGCACGATAAATACCCCATAGCACCATTACAACACCCAAAAGCAGTATGATTAAAACTACCGGCATTGCCAGTAAATTATGCAGATACTTGAAGGATTCCATATTTACCACCTTGGTTACAGGGTCGTAATTAAAACCTGAGATAACTAAAATGTTAATCAGGAAAAACAAGAAAAACACCAAAAACAATCCTGCATTGGGAAGCAGTTTTTTGCGTGCCCTTTCCAGAATGGCTTTATCATCCACATTATTCATAAAGTATAAAATGGACAAAACTCTGGCCAGGAAAAATACGCCCAGACCCAACGAAAGGTTAATGTAAGTAGCGTATCTGCCAAAGTTAAATGCCAGTTCCAGTCCATGAAAAGGTGATTGCCAAAACGATTGGTTCATTTCATTAACCGAAAACAACGAACCGGTAAAAAAGGTTGCCACTGCAGTTCCCAATAAAACTGTAGCCACCAATCCGTTGATATACAAAAAGGTATCATACGTTTTAGTACCCAGCCAATTGCTGGCTTTACTACGATATTCATACGAAACAGCCTGAATGATAAAAGCAAAAAGGATAATCATCCAAACCCAGTAGGCGCCTCCGAAGCTGGTAGAATAAAACAGCGGAAAAGAAGCGAATGCAGCTCCACCGAAAGTTACCAAAGTGGTAAAGGTAAATTCCCATTTTCGGCCCAACGAATTGGCTAAAACTTTCACTTCCGAATCGGTTTTTCCAAGGGTGTACATAAGCGTTTGCCCTCCCTGAACAAAGAGGAGGAAAACCAATAGGGAACCAAGTAGACTTACAATAGCCCACCAATATTCCTGTAATGCGAGATATGATAAATTTTCAAACATGATTAGTGTCCTCCATCTTTAAATCCTTTAATCTGTTTCAGCATAATTTTTATTTCGGCAATCAGCAGCACCGTAAAAGTGATTGTAAAAAGCAACACCGTAATCATTACCGAAGTATGATCGATGTTTGAAACTGCTGTAAGCGTTGGCATATAGTCCTGCACAACCCACGGCTGACGTCCGAATTCGGCCACCATCCATCCAGCTTCCTGAGCAAGAAACCCCAATGGAATCGACCAAAGTGCAATGTATAAAAGCCATTTCATATTGGATATTTTATTTTTAACAACGTAATAGAGCGTTAAAATAAAAATCAATACAAACAGGGTTCCCAGGCCTACCATGGTATGGAATGAGTAAAAAGTCAACGGCACATTGGGTATCAGGTCGTGCGGATCATCGTAATAGCCATAGCCAAAGTCTTTGTAATTCTTTTTAAACACGGTAAGGCTTGCATCGGCTTTTTCAGTATCCTTTGCCTTTTTAGCCGCTTTGTAATCGGCAAGAGCCTGAATGGCCGTCTTTCCACGGGCAATCCTGTCGTAATACGAGACAATCCCCTGTTCCTTGTTACCGTGAACCAAATCGTGCACTCCCGGTACAAAAGCATGCGGATTAAGCGCTGCCATATACGATAGCATGTTGGGAATTTCAATTTTAGCCGCCCACTCTTTGGCCTTAGGATTATTGGGGTTAGGAGCCTTTTCAAAAATACCGATAGCAACAAGTGGCGCATTGGTCTGACCATAATAAAGCCCTTCCATAGCAGCAAATTTCATGGGCTGAACCCGGTAAACCTGACGAGCCGATTCGTCACCGGTTATTATCATCATCAACGAAGTAATCAAACCAAATGTTGCTGCCACAACCATGCTTCGTTTAAAAAAGATAACATCTCTTTTCTTGATTAAATACCAGGCGCTTATACCGATAACAAACAAAGCCGAATAGGTATAAGCCGAGGTAATTACATGGAGAAACTTGTTGACAGCGGTAGGTGAAAATAACACCTGCCAGAAGTCAACCATCTCGTTACGGGCGGTATCAGGATTAAAATGCATACCAACCGGATCCTGCATCCAGGCGTTGGCAACCAAAATCCATAAAGCAGACAGGTTAGAGCCAATGGCTACTAACCATGAGGAGGTAAGGTGAAACCCTTTACTAACTTTATTCCACCCAAAAAACATAATGGCAATAAAAGTTGACTCCATAAAGAACGCCATAATGCCTTCGATGGCTAATGGAGCGCCAAAAATATCGCCTACAAACCATGAGTAATTGGACCAGTTGGTTCCAAACTCAAATTCAAGAATAATGCCTGTGGCAACGCCAATGGCAAAGTTAATTCCAAACAGGGTCATCCAAAATTTGGTAATGCGTTTCCACATCTCGTCGCCTGTTTTCACATAGATGGTCTCCATAATGGCAATGATAAAAGAGGTACCCAGAGTGATGGGTACAAAAATCCAATGATACAATGCCGTAAGTGCAAATTGTGCACGTGACCAATCAACCAAAGCAAGATTAAAATGTTCCATACATGTTGATTTATTTATTATTAATTGGAGATGTCATTTGTTCAATTACATAATTGCTTCGCTCGGAATCGGATTTAAAATTAGTTTTCAAAAAGTCGGGAAAAAAGAAAAGTTTAAGAATGGCAAACATGATAAAAAGCTTGATAAATATTATAAGCCACAGCCGTTTGCCAACGGTCATGCTTTTAAAACCTTCGTAATAAAACAGAAACACCTTTTTTATAATGTCCTCCATGACCCTTTAATTTTATTTAACCAAATGAGTACCCAAATATAGAATATATATTAATACGATAGATGTTTAAACAGGCAATTTTATCAACAAAAAACAAGCTACCGTACCTTCTTACTTATTTCCAGGAATCTAAAGCAAAAAGAGTGATAAAGCTAAAAATTTCCAAACGACCCAACAGCATATTAATGGAAAGCACATATTTAGCCGCATCGGGGAGCGAACTGAAATTACCCAGCGAGCTTACATCGCCAAAGCCGGGTCCAACATTACCGATGGTAGCAATGGAAGCCGAAAATGCAGTCATCAAATCAATATTCATGGCTGAAAGAATAATGGTTACGGCCAGCACAATAAACAGATAGAACACAATAAATGTTTTCACTCTCATCTCCATTTCAGAGCTTACAATTCTACCGTCAACCTTCAGGTTTACAATGGCTCGAGGATGTTTAAGCAACTTAATTTGCTTTTTTATGGATTTAAAAAAGATATACACCCTGTCAAATTTCATCCCACCTGAAGTAGAGCCAACCATGGCACACTGGATGGTGAAATAGATAATAATAATTTGCACCAGCGGCGGCCAGTTTTTTGAATCGGCATTGGCAAAACCGGTGGTGGTACCAACCGATATTACCTGAAAAGCACCATACCTGAATGCATCGGGCAAGTTATCATACACACCTTCAAAATAGAGTTTTAACGATGCAATGGTAACCCCAACAACCAAAACGCCAATAAACGCCTGAACAATTTTTGATTTAAAAATATTGGGCGATTTGCCTATAATGGTATTGAATATCAAACCGAAGTGCAGCCCTGAAAGCACCATAAATATCATAATAATAACATCGACAACGGGACTGTTAAATCCCGCTATACTGGCATTTTTAGTGGAAAAACCCCCGGTGGCGATGGTAGCAAACGATTGATTAATAGAATCAAAAAGATTCATTCCCGTAATCCTTAAAGCAATAGTTTCTAAAATAGTAAGGCCTACATACACAACAGCAAGAATAATTAAAACCTTTTTCGACCGGTATTTAAAATTCATTTTTGCCAGGTCGGATATTTCGGTATTCAGTAACACAATACGCTCGGTTGATGATTCGGGTAATATTAAGATGGTAAACAAAACCACACCAATACCACCAATCCAGTGGGTTGACGACCGCCAAAACAGCAATCCTTTGGGCAAAGCTTCAATGTTATTTAAAATAGTTGATCCGGTGGTAGTATAACCCGAAACACTTTCGAACCAGGCATTGGCAAGCGAAAATTCATGTCCATACATTATATAAGGTAATGCACCGGCAACACAAGTAACCAGCCAACCCAACACCACCGTCATCATTCCTTCTCTGAAATTAATTTCAGTGATTCGAGGAACAAAAATCATGGGAAAAACACCAAATATCAAGGTTATAAACGCACTAAAAAGAAGAGAAGCCGCTGATGGCTCGTGCAAAAACAATGAAATAAAAAACGATATAAACAGAAACAAAGAATTAAACAGCAAAATTCTTCCTACTTGTTTTATGATGGCTTCTTTTCGCATGGTTAAATCTTATTCGCCAAGGGCTTTTTTAATTTCACCACTTAACTCTTTCAACTCATCGTTTGTATTAATTGTAACTCTGAAAGGTTTTTTCTTGGTATTATAATCCTTCAAGCCTTTTAGCATGCTATTAATGGGGTGCGAGAAAAACCTGCTAATAAAGAAATACATCAGCAGCGACATAAGAATAGCGGAAATAATGGCAACAATTCCCGGCATAAGAGCCGTGTATGATTCTTCAAATATTTGCTTCGACTCGGCATGCAGGCGACTGCGGCTATAACTCATCGCCTTTTCAATTTGAGAAGTAGTTTTCCGAAAAGAGGGGATAAAGGTTTTATTATACCAGGAAAGGTTACCCTGTTTTTTAGTATCAACAATCGGCAGCTCCCAAATATGCTTAAAAACAATGTATTGATTGCCTATATTATCCAATGCCGTGTTATCCTTAACCCGGGATCGGGCTTCAAGATAGGTAGCCCGAAAAATGCTATCGGCCTTTGATAGTTGATTTCTACCATCCTCCCACTGCCCGAGCAGTAAAAGCAATACTGCCCTGTCTTCCGATTCAACAGCTTTAAGCATTGTATTAAGCCTGTTCAACGCAATGTAGTTCGCATCGATGGTTGTAACTGTTTTTTTCCTTAGCTGAAGCAGCTCGTATATCGACATTGAACCGGCGATAACCAGCATAATATTAATAAGCAAAAAACCTGCAAAGAGTTTATATTTTATTCGCATGGCGTTTAATTTATAAGCTGCAATGTTACATAAAAATTAGAAGAACAGGAAAGGAAGCCATAAAAAAAGGCCGGATAAAATTACCCGGCCTTTTTTAAATATAATTAAAAACTATTTTACAAGGGCTTCAAAATCGGCATCGCCAAAATATTTCAGGAATGAACGATCCTTAGCGGCAGCAGCTTTAAGGTTAGCATTGGCTTTAACTGCCTGGCCAAGGTTACTAAGCATAGCTGATTTATTATCCTGACGGGCAGCTGAAACAGCCATTAAATAATATACATCAGCTGTTTTTTCAGCGCAGGCAAGGGTCTTGTCAGCACCGGCATAATCTTCGTTCAGCACTTGTGCCAAAGCAAGATTATAATCACATTTAGCACCACTTAAGTCAGAAACGGCAGTAGCATAATCGCCTTTAGCAATGTTAACTACACCAAGGTTATAGCTTTCGTCGCCACCCAGTTCCTGAGCTTTGCTAAAGCAACCGTAAGCATGTTTTACATCACCTTTACGGAATTGTGCAATACCCATGTTGTTACGGAATTCCCATGCATCGTGTGCTTTGTCATTCTCTTTAACTTTCATTAATAAGCTTAAAGCTTCATCGTTGTTACCAAGCGCCAATTCAACACCGGCTGCATTAACAACGGCTCTCCAGCATTTTGGGAAGGCCTGCATGGCGTTGGCATAAATTTGCTTTTTAACGTTCAGGTCTTCTGTTAATGTGGCAGCATAAAGAAGCTCATTAATATCTAATTTCGAATAATCGGAAGTAGCCAGCTGAGCAATTTCAGCATCAGTTTTCTTTGGAACAAAGGTGTTAACATTGATGGCAGCTCTTCTTAAAGGAGGTAAAATATCTCTTTCAAGTTCGGGATAAATTAAAATCATGTTTCTGATTTCTTCCTCTTTTTTACTTTCATCAGCTGAGTTAACAACATTGATGATGGCATTTTTATCTTTAAGGTTCGAAGCCTTAACAGCATTCATAAATCCATTCCAG
The DNA here is from genome assembly GCA_015493215.1 of Bacteroidales bacterium. Lineage (GTDB taxonomy): Bacteria > Bacteroidota > Bacteroidia > Bacteroidales > F082 > B16-G9. Next base: position 17,944 of record WGDP01000054.1, read on the forward strand.
TCGGGGCCGTTTCCGTTAAGTACAAAAGTATCGTCGGTAAAAGCAACTTTTGCTTTTTTCAGTTTTCTTTTCATGTATTTGGCAGCTGCTTCGGCTCTGTGTTGCGACAATCCTTCGTTAAAAGTTTCTTCTCCTTCGGGGGAAGCCCAACCGTCAATGGTAATATCTTTAATTTCCCATCCTTTGGCTACATCCGAAGTGTTATTTTTAAGGGCATCGTAGTTGTCGCTGTTTTTATTTAAAGCAAGACTCCATTTGATGTTTGCTCTGTTTTTTGGGAAGTAAAGGCTTGATTCTTGTGTAGAAATGGTAACTTTTTCGTAGCCGTCAGGAGCATACGCTACCATTTCGTTGTGCTGTACCAACTCATCCGTAACAATAACCCCGTCAGCCACTTTTCTGCTTTCGGCTTTTACTGCTTTTTTAGCATTTGCTAAAGCGTCATCGCCATTGGCATAGGTTTCACCATCACAGGTGTAAAATACCGGTTCAACAACAAGTTCCGAAGCTTCCATGCCCGGCTCGTAAGGTACTTTAGCGGTATAAACAAATGAACCACCATTTTTATAACTTACCATTTCGCCATCGCATGAGGCTTCTTCGCCTTTATAATTTTTAGCAGGGAAAACCTTTTCGCCACCTTCGTACTTCAATACAGGGGCAAAATTCATTACTACACCTTTATTAAAGTATTTTGGAGGAAAGGTACCTTTAATAGTAACTTCAACCGAATCACCTTTTTTAGCCAAAGGGTTGGGCGAAGTGGCTAAATCAATTTTATTAAAGTCCTTGGCCATTTTATTGGGACCGGCTTTTTTAAAGTTGTAACGTAAACCTACATTAAAATGACCGTAGGTGTCATTTTTAAATACTTTATCACCACTGTAAAAGTTATCGGCATAATCTGTCTGCATCCAGTCACCTGTCCAATCGGCATAAATGTCAATCTTTTCGGAAGCTCTAAAGTTTAAGTCAACCCCAACAGGAACGGTTAAAACAACCTTACGTCCGTTAAGTCCGTTTCCCGATCTTGAACCGGTTTGACCTTTAAATCCGCTGGTGGCAAATCTTTTATCGTTGCTGGTATAATAGGTACGTGCTTTGTATTGATTTTGTCCAAAGCCGCCATGAATACCAAATGAGAAGAAACGGTCTTTATAACCGCCGAATAGATTGCTAAGGTTCAAACCCAACTGCAAATCAGCTTCATAATAGTCCATATCAAAGTACAGGTCGTAAGTTGGAGCAGTAGTATGCCTTCTTACCAGCCCTGTTGCTTCGCCACCCATAAAACCACGGCCAACAGTACCATAAGCTTTTAACCAGGGTAAAAACTGATAACCCAGGTTCAATGTTCCGTTTATGTTTGCTTTATTAAAGCCGGGAAATGTGCTAACATCGCCTCTGAAACAAGCAAGACCAATATCGCCGGAAAGAAACAAATAGGGACTAAAACTACTGGATTTTTTTTCTTTCTTGGTTGTTGTTCCGCCGTCTTGTGCGTAGAAAGTCAATGGGATAGCCATAATAAGGCTAAACACCAAAGCTCTTGTTAAAACAGAATAAAATCTTTTCATCTTTAAAATTTTTTTGATAGTTTTTAATTTGCAAATATAACCATTTTTTAATTGATTTATTGGCATTGAGATTTAATTAATATTTTTCTAATTAATTGATAACAAAGTTAACACAAAATAGAGATAAAAATCAGTAATTGATTGATTTATTCAACGTTTAATTGTTAATAAAGTTTCAGGATGAAACGGGGTTCAGCTTTGAAAAAAAATCCCACAATACAATACCCACACTCACCGTAATATTAAAGGAATGTTTGGTTCCCATTTGAGGAATTTCGAGTACCGTATCGCTCATTTGTATAACCGCATCCTCAACCCCTTGCACTTCATTCCCAAATACCAGCGCATACTTCTCATTATCAGATGGTTTAAAATTGTTCAACATCACACTGTTATCCACCTGTTCAACACTTATTACACGGTATCCCTTATTGGATAATTCATTTATTGCATCCGTTGTTTTCTTAAAATATTTCCACGAAACCGAATCGGTGGCTCCCAACGCAGTTTTATGAATCTCGCGATGAGGAGGACGGGCTGTTATGCCGCACAGATAAATGGCTTCAATACGAAACGCATCGGCAGTTCTGAAAGCGGAGCCTACATTGTTTAGGCTTCTGATATTGTCTAAAACAACAACAATGGGGGTTTTTTCCGCCCGTTTAAAATCATCTACCGACAACCTGTTGAGTTCATCGTTTTGGAGCTTTTTCATATGTTGATAATTTTTGCAAAGGTAATTCTTTCGTTTTATCTGTTTTCCGCAAGGTTTTATACTTTTGTCCTGAATAAAAAAATATCTGTGGCAAAAGAAAAAAAATATGTAGAAACGCCTTTAATGAAACAATATTATGGCATTAAGGCAAAATATCCCGATGCTCTGTTACTTTTCAGGGTGGGCGACTTTTACGAAACCTTTGGCGAAGATGCCGTAAAAACATCCGGCATACTTGGCATTGTTTTAACCAAACGGCGCAATGGTGCCGCCTCCTTTGTTGATTTGGCGGGATTTCCACATCATTCGCTGGATACTTATCTGCCAAAGCTGGTTCGTGCCGGCTACAGAGTTGCCATTTGCGACCAGTTGGAAGACCCCAAGCTGGCCAAAAAGATTGTTAAACGAGGTGTTACCGAATTGGTTACTCCCGGCGTTTCGATGAATGATAATGTGTTGGAGCAAAAAGAAAACAACTTTTTAGCAGCCATTCATCTCACCTCCAGTATTTCGGGACTGGCACTGTTAGACATCTCCACTGGCGAATTTTTTGTGGCAGAAGGAAACAAGGAATATATTGACAAGTTGTTACAGGGTTTTATGCCCTCGGAGATTGTTTTACAACGACAAAACAGGGGAAAATTCATCGAACATTTTGGCGAAAAGTTTTATCTGACAGTTTTCGACGACTGGGTTTTTACCGATGAGTTTGCCAACGAAATTTTACTGAAACACTTTAAAACCAATTCGCTGAAAGGTTTTGGTGTTCACGAAATGCATCAGGGTATTGTTGCCGCCGGTGCGGCGATACATTATTTATATGAAACCCATCACGACAAGCTGGATCATATTTCGAAAATCAGCCGGATAAACAAGGGGAAATATGTATGGCTCGATAAGTTTACCATTCGCAACCTGGAACTTATCTACCCGCTGGTTCCCGGTGGACACACACTGCTGGATGTGCTCGACAAAACCGATTCGCCCATGGGTGCCCGCATGATGCGCAGATGGGTTACTTTACCTCTTATGGACAGAGGTGCTATTGAAGAGCGGCTTGAGATTGTTAGTTTTCTTTTTGAAAATACGGCAGTGCGCAACAACCTGCATCTGGAATTTAAAAAGACAGGTGACCTGGAACGGCTGGTTTCAAAGGTAGCTACCCGCCGTATCAGCCCGCGCGAACTTGGCCAGCTTAACAGGGCTTTACAAAGCGTTGCAGCCATTAAAACAATATGTAAAGACACAGATTTGGAAGCGTTAAAAAGTGTGGCTGAGCAAATTAACCCCTGTTCGCTGTTATCAGAAAAACTGAACAACACACTTGCTGACGAGGCTCCGATTGCAGTGGGGAAAGGACAGGTAATAAAGCCCGGCATTTCAGCAGAGCTTGATGATTTAAGATCCATTGTTTTTTCAGGAAAAGATTATCTGAAACAGATAAAAGAGCGCGAGCAGGAGCGCACCGGCATCAGCTCCTTAAAAATAGGATATAACAATGTGTTTGGCTACTATTTGGAAGTTACCAATGTGCATAAGGATAAGGTGCCTCCTGAGTGGCATCGTAAGCAAACGCTAACCAACGCCGAACGCTATATTACGGAAGAACTTAAAGAGTATGAGCAAAAAATACTGGGAGCCGAGGAAAAAATCCTTTCACTTGAGCAGCAACTGTATGATGAACTGGTTCAGTTTACAGCGGGGTTTGTAAAGCCGGTTCAGTTAGACGCTTCGCTTATCGCTTCGCTGGATTGTTTAAACTCGTTTGCAAAAATTTCGGAAGAAAATAACTACAGCAGGCCGGTTTTAAACGAAGGGTTTGCCATCGACATTAAAGAAGGCCGCCATCCGGTAATTGAAAAAAATATGGCTCCGGGCGATCATTATGTTGCCAACGATGTTTTTCTCGACAATAAAAAACAGCAAATCATTATCCTAACAGGGCCTAATATGTCGGGTAAATCGGCTTTGCTGCGGCAAACGGCACAAATAGTACTAATGGCGCAGATGGGTTGTTTTGTTCCTGCCAAAAGCGCCACCATTGGCCTTGTTGACAGGTTGTTTACCCGCGTGGGGGCCTCCGACAACCTTACATCGGGCGAATCCACTTTTATGGTGGAGATGAACGAAACCGCAAGCATCCTTAACAACATATCAAACCGCAGTTTAATTTTACTTGACGAAATTGGCAGAGGAACCAGCACCTACGATGGTATTTCCATTGCCTGGTCCATTGCCGAATTTCTGCATGAGCATCCGGCATACAGGTCTAAAGTACTGTTTGCCACACACTACCACGAACTAAACGAAATGGCAGAAACCATGACGAGGATAAAAAATTATCACATTGCCGTTAAGGAGCTTGGCAAAAAAGTGATTTTTTTACGAAAACTGAAACGTGGTGGCAGCGAACACAGCTTTGGAATTCATGTGGCTGAAATGGCGGGCATGCCAAGGAAGGTACTGGAGCGGTCGCGACAATTGTTGAAGGTGCTTGAGCAGAGCCATTCGAGCGAAGAGCTTACCGAAAAGGTTAAAGCGGAGGCCGAAAATTATCAGTTGAGTTTTATCCAGTTGGACGACCCGTTGCTACATCAAATAAAAGATGACATCTTAAATACCGACATCGACACCTTAACACCTGTTGAAGCATTGATGAAGTTAAATGAAATAAAGCGATTGCTTACGGGAAAACAGTGATTTTCACGCTGCTAAAACAATGACAAAAAAAAGTGCTAAAAATATTTTTTATTTTTTGTTTGGTAATTAAAAAATATTTTACATTTGCACTCCCAAATCAAGCGGGAATAGCTCAGTTGGTAGAGCACGACCTTGCCAAGGTCGGGGTCGCGGGTTCGAGTCCCGTTTCCCGCTCAAAAAAACAAATCCCGATCCCGAAAAACGGGGTTGGGGTTTTTTATTAAGCTTTGGAAACAAAGTAAGTGTTCATTAAAACAGATGCCCGAGTGGTGGAATTGGTAGACACGTTGGACTTAAAATCCAATGACCATTGCGGTCGTGCGGGTTCAAGTCCCGCCTCGGGTACTCTTTAAACACAACCCTCTGTATCAAAACGATATGGAGGGTTTTTTATTTTTAGAAATCCCAATAAACAAAACACAAATCTCAAATAATCTCCAATAACCAAAACACAATTTTCAAAGCAGTAACATCGCTATTTGACTTCTAAATATTGAGAATTGAAAGTTGTTTGGAATTTGGAAATTGAATATTGGAATTTATTTGTTATTTGGAAATTGGGATTTGTATTTTTTTTCAAAGAAATCCCAATAAACAAAACACAAATATCAAATAAATCGGGCAAAAGATATCCGGCAATTAATAACAATACAATTTTTTCTATCTTTGTTACTCAACGAAAAAAAAGCTAATCCATGCTGGTAAAAACCTTTGGCAGTGCGTTACAAGGAATCGACTCCACCCTCATTACGGTTGAAGTGAGTGTGGGGAAAGGAACAGGCTTTAGCCTTGTGGGACTGCCCGATAATGCCGTGAAAGAGAGTAACCAACGGGTTTTTTCAGCCATCTGGAATTCAGGCTTCAGGTATCCCCACAAAAAAATTGTTATCAGCATGACACCGGCTGACATCAAAAAGGAAGGCTCATCGTACGACCTGCCCATTGCCATTGGCATCCTTGCAGCCGACAAGCAAATTGATGATGAACAGCTTAGCGACTTTATCATTATGGGAGAGCTTTCGTTAGATGGCGGCATCAATCCCATAAAAGGCGCTTTACCCATTGCCCTTAACGCCAAAAAAGCAGGCTTTAAAGGGATTATACTTCCCATGATTAACGCCCCCGAAGCTGCCATTGTTGAAGGCCTCACCGTATATGGATTTAACACCCTGAATGAGGTGGCCGAGATGCTTGACGGCAAAACAACACCCCAACCGGTTACCGTTGACCTTGAAGAACTTTTTAACAGCGGTGCCACCGACTATCCTTTTGATTTTGAAGATGTAAAAGGACAGGAAAACATTAAGCGGGCTTTGGAAATTGCTGCTGCCGGAGGCCACAACGTTATTATGATAGGCCCGCCGGGATCGGGAAAAACCATGTTGGCCAAAAGGCTTCCCTCCATCCTACCCCCCATGACGCTGGAGGAGTCGTTGGAAACCACCAAAATACATTCGGTATCGGGCGTTTTAAGCAACGACACCGCCCTTATTACCACAAGGCCTTTCCGGTCGCCACACCACACCATCAGCGACGCAGGATTAATTGGTGGCGGTACCTTTCCGCAACCGGGCGAAATTTCACTGGCACAAAACGGCGTGCTGTTTTTGGATGAATTACCCGAATTTAAGCGTTCGGTGCTGGAGGTCATGCGGCAGCCCATGGAAGACCGTGTGGTAACCATTGCCCGTGCAAAAATGAGCGTGGAGTACCCGGCGGCATTTATGCTTGTTGCTGCCATGAACCCCTGTCCTTGCGGGTATTATAATCATCCTGAAAGGGCTTGTGTTTGCTCACCGGGCGTAGTAAAAAAATATCTCAACCGCATTTCCGGCCCGTTAATGGACAGGATAGACCTGCATGTGGAAGTGATTCCCGTATTGGTAAAAGAGCTTACCGAATTACCTAAGGGTGAAGCAAGTAAAGTTATTCGTAAACGGGTCATCAAAGCCAGAAACATTCAGCAACACAGGTTTAAAAGCAGCAACCTGCACAGCAATGCTCAAATGTCGCGAAAAGACCTCGACAAATATTGCCCATTGGACAAACAGGGGATTACCCTGTTAAAAACCGCCATGGAAAAACTCAACCTGTCGGCACGCGCCTACGACCGGATTCTTAAAGTGTCGCGTACCATCGCCGACTTGGAAGAATCGGACAATATAAAGCCCGGACACCTTGCCGAAGCCATTCAATATCGCAGCCTTGACAGAGACAGCTGGGGAAATTAAATCAACACCTATGAACCAAAAACCCAAACAATCTTTAGTTCGAAATACACTTATCTTAATCATAGTTCCGGTTATTATTCTTTGGGGACTCTATCTGCTATTTGTTTATCAGGGTGTTTACAAAACCACGTTTGAAAAGCACATCGACAAAACCAGCCTGCTGAATTTTAAATGTGCCACAAGAATAAACAGCCAGCTATCTGCCATATCCAATCAGGTTTACACCATTACGCATAATGTTGAACTGCGCGACACTATTTCGCTCAAAAATATTGAAAGCAAGCTTACTAACATTTTAATTTCAAACAAACACATTTACGGAACAAGCATATCACTAAAAAACGTTTGGATTGACAATGAAAACAAACACGACTTTTTTCTATACAAATACAAACCCGGCAACTCCATCAAAAGAATCATTATCAACGAGCAAAATTACCACACCTATCCTTACAAAGAAAAAGAGTGGTGGAAATATTCTGCCACCTATTTTGAAACAAAATGGTCCAACCCATACTTCGACAAGGGGCTGGGTAACATATTGATGATTACCTATTCGGCGCCCCTGTTTATTAATAACCGCTTTGCCGGTGTAATAGGCATTGATGTTGATGTATCAACACTTAATTCCATTATTGATGATGCCAGTAAAAACTCGGAAGACATCTATAATAAAACCCAGGTAATTGTTTTTTCGGCCGACAGCACCATAGTAATAGACAAAAAGCTAAAAAACGTTGGCAAAAAACTGAGCGATTTTTATGGAAAAAACAAATATCAATCGTTTACTAAAGCTTTAGACACCATTTTTCACAATCGCTTTGGATACTCCGATTTTACATACGACAACATACATTATAAAATGTTTTACGGCCCCATACCACAAGCTAACTGGATTGTTGTAAGCATACTTGAATCCTCCAAAATTAACAAAGCGGTGAGGGAAAGTATTTTACCAAAAATAATCCTGACCATGATTTTTATCTTAATTCTGATTGTACTCATATATATACTATCAAAAAAAATAACAGACCCAATTACCGAATTGTGTGATGTTACCCTGAAAATTGCCGGTGGTGATTACGATAAAGACATAAAAATCAATCGAAAAGATGAGATTGGTACGTTGGCTCAAAATTTTCAACTAATGAAAGAAAATTTAAAAAAGCGTGAACAAAACCTTAAAGAAGCTTCAAAAAATATAACCCAGCTGCTGGACAACTTACCCCTCGTAGTTATGCAGTTCAACATAGAAAGAAAAGTAATTTACTATAACAAAACAGCTAAAGAGAAACTCTTTTCCGGTTTTAGAGATAAAAAGACCCTGATGAACTTTTCGAACTGGATGTTTTTTATCAAAGATAAAAACGACAGGAAAAAAGCCACAGAAGCATTTTTAGGAAAGCCCTGTATAATAGAGGGTTTCAACATTATAACCGACAATGAATATGCCACAACCTATTTCACCAACAAATATATTCAGGCTCATTTTATCCCCTATTTAAAAGACAACTCCGTTGATTCGGTAACACTTATTATACTCGACTTAACCGAAATTAAACAAAACGAAAACTTACGGATAGAAAAAAAGAGTGCCGAAATTGCCAACAAAGCCAAAAGCGAATTTCTGGCACGAATGAGTCACGAAATAAGAACCCCTTTAAATGCAGTTATCGGGTTTGCAAATTTGGCACTTCAAAAGCAAACAGGCAACGAGCAGGTGCATAATTATCTGACAAAAATAACAACTGCCGCCAACCATCTGCTTAACATCATTAACGACATTCTGGATTATTCAAAAATTGAAGCCGGCAAAATGGAATTGGAAAAAATACCTTTTGATATTGAAGAAATATTAAATGATGTTTTTGACTTGGGAGCTTCCATTGCCTACAAAAAAAATCTTGAGCTTATTATTTCGCATTCACCACTGATTCCTTATCCGCTCCATGGCGATCCGGTAAAGTTAAAACAGATAATCGTAAACCTGGTAAGCAACGCCATTAAGTTTACACAGGAAGGCGAAATACATGTAAACATCGACGTGAAAGGTAACAGCAAAAACAAAACCACGTTGCTCGTGTCGGTAAAAGATACAGGTATCGGCTTGTCTGCCGAGCAGCAAAAAATTCTGTTTCAGTCGTTTGTACAGGCTGACGGCTCCATTACACGCAGATTTGGCGGAACCGGAATCGGGCTTACCATTTCAAAACGGCTTGTTGAGCTAATGAACGGCAAAATATGGGTTGAAAGCGAAGAAGGAAAAGGCAGTACCTTTTGGTTTACGGCTGATTTTGAAACCGATAATAAAAAAGACAGTTTTTCGCAATACATTAAAAAGTTCAATTTCCCAACCGACATTCGCAACTTAAATATTTTGGTGTGCGACGACAACCACACAACCCTTACAATTACTAAAACCATGCTTGAAGCATTCAGCTTTAAAGCAACAACCACCGATAAAGGAGAAGAGGTTATCAAGCTACTGGAAAAGGGCAACAAATACGATTTATTAATTATCGACATGGTAATGCCTCAAACGAACGGCCTCCAAACCATGCAAACAGTCTTAAATAAAGGATTGAGAAGCGGTATCGGAAAAGTAATTTTACTGAGCGTACACGATGCCCCCGTTGAAGAATCCGAACTGTATCAATATGGAATCGACCTGTGTCAGCGCAAACCTGTTACCTACTCCGGGTTGTTTGACAGTATTATGGATGTTTTTGGAAAAGAACATATTAAAGGGCATTCCATAAAGAGACAAAGAAAAAGCAACCGTATTACTATTTCAAAAAACTGCAGGGTGTTGGTTGCCGACGACAATGAAGTTAACCGTGAGGTAATTGGCGACCTGCTCGAAACAATGGGGCTGCAGGTTGATTTTGCCGTTAACGGAGAGGAAGTGGTTGAAATGGCTAAACCAGCGAAAAGTCAGCCGAAATATTGCATGGTGTTTATGGATATTCAAATGCCAATTATGGATGGCTACGAAGCTACCCGAATCATCAGAAAGAAATTATCCGCAACCGATTTACCCATTGTGGCACTTTCGGCCGACGTAATGCCGGGCGTTAAAGAACGATGTACCGAAGCAGGCATGAACGATTTTGTTGCAAAACCCATCGATCCGCCGGAGCTTGTTCGCGTAATTACCAAATGGGCAAAGCATGTTGCTATCGCTAAAAAACAACCTCAAAAGATAAAAATTGAAGGACTAAAACATCTGAATGCTGAGGAGGGTGTTGCAAGAATTGGAGGCGATGCAAACAGGTATATCGAACTGCTAAAAAAATTTAGCAGCAACCGGCGCAACTTTATAGAACAATTTAACAGCCTGACGGATAAAGAGGCAAGGTTGAAATATGTACACAGTTTTAAGGGGGTGGCCGGAAACATCAGCGCTAACAAGCTGCACAAACTTGCAATCGAGCTTGAATCCAACATAAAAGATGACAAAGATTACTCCGGGGTACTGTCAAATATCGGCCGGGAGCTAAAAAGTGTACTGGCCGAAATTGACAAAATCTCCGAAACAGAAAAAAACGGACGGCCTGCCGAACAACTAACTGCTACTCAACTTAATACAACTATTGATAAAATAGCTGCAATGCTGGATGATGGCAACCCCGATGCGTTAACAGCGCTTAACAAACTGGCTCCTTTTTACAAAGGAAATATTACTTTTGGAAAAATTATTAATTTGGCTCAGTCATACCGGTTTGAGGAGGCATCAGCCTTAATTAAAACAATAAAATCATAAAAAATGGAACAACTTTTTAATAAAACCATCCTTATTGTTGATGACACGCCGGAAAACATTGATGTCCTCAACGGACTGCTTTCCGACTTTAAACGAAAAATTGCCATTGATGGTGAGCGGGCATTAAAAATAGCTTTTTCCGACACGCCTCCCGATTTAATCCTGCTCGACATTATGATGCCGGGCATGGATGGTTATGAAGTTTGCAAAAGACTTCGCGAAAACGATGTTACAAAAGATATTCCGGTCATTTTTTTAACGGCCAAATCAACCCGCGAGGATATTATCAAAGGGTTTGAATCGGGTGGCCAGGATTACGTTACCAAGCCCTTCGACCACCACGAACTGCTGCAAAGGGTAAAAACACATCTTGAGCTAAAAAGCCAGCGCGAAACCCTACAAAAGATGAACGAAATCCTTGACCAAAAAGTTAAAGAAAGGACAAAGGAGCTGGAAGAATCGAACACCAAACTTTCGGAAGCTCTGGAGCAATTAAAGGGACTTGACCATGCCAAAACCAATTTTCTTAAACTAATAAGCCACGAAGTAAGAACGCCCATCAACGGAATTATGGGATCCACCTATTTTCTGGAGGAAATTGTTGAGGATGAGGAGATGACGGAATTTATTGACATGTTAAAAGTATCGGTTGAAAGACTTAACAGACTGTCGAATATGGCACTGGAGATTACCGAGATGGAAACCTTTACAGAGCTTCGGGCAACCGACACCATCGACCTTGCTGAAATTGTAAGTAATGCCATTGAACAGGAAAACAATGACAATTTCACATTCGATACTCAATTAAATTCGGCGCCCTGCAATGGCGAGAGCGATAGAATATCGAAAGCGGTGTCGGAATTGGTAAACAACGCCATCAAGTTTTCAAAGGGAAACACCATTGAGGTTACAACAGGTGTTGACGAGAAATATGCCAAAGTGCGCATTACCAACAACAGCGATGACATTGACGAACGCAAGATTCAGGAACTTTTTAAACCTTTTGGCCTTTCGGGCGACCATACCGACAACCACACCGGTTTGGGGCTTACCTATGCTAATGCCGTGGCAGCACTTCACAATGGCAAGTTGGAAATAGAGAACAGCAACGGAAAAACGTCGGTAACGCTTAAATTTTTAAAATAGTAATATGAAATTTTCACCGTCAGATTTAGAAAAGCTCAACAACATCAACAAAGGCACGATGATGGAGGTGCTTGGCATTGAATATATTAAAGCCGAAACGGGGTATTTAGAAGCAAAAATGCCGGTGGATGAACGTACTTATCAACCGGCAAAATTATTGCATGGAGGTGCTTCGATGGCTCTGGCCGAAACCCTTGGCAGCGTAGGGTCAGCCATAATGGTCAACCTCGACGAATACGAAGTGAGAGGGTCGCAACTCAGTGCCAATCACATAAAAAGCGCAAAAAAAGGATGGGTAATTGGTGTGGCAAATCTTTTACACCGCGGGCGAAACACCCATGTCTGGAACATCGACATTAAAGATGAGGAGGGAAAATTAATTTCAACCTGCCGGCTGACAAACTTTATTATCAGGAAAAGGACATAGCAGGAATAAGAGGCATGATAACAGGGTTGTGCTTTAGGGAGTGGGTGATGCTCGAAATGTTAGAATGAACAACGCTGTCATTTCGATCGGTGTGGGTTGGGCGTGTGCGGGGAGCAAGTGAGACCCGCCTGTGGGCGGGTAAAAATCTCTACGGAACAAAAGTACGCTTCCGGAAAAGAAACTGCTATAGGGGCAGGTGGTGCTTTGGAGATTTCTCCTCCCTGCGGTTGTCGGAATGACAGCGGAGTGATGCTGCAGGGTACTCTATCATATCAGGTAAACAGGGGAATTACTTTTTCCAACTTGTTCCATGGGATAATTTCTATACCGTTACTCCTTTTTTGATAAGTATCGCCTCCATACACTATTATTCCGTTATTTTGTCCGCTTACTTTATACCAAAAATCCAATCCTGTGAAGAAACCTGAGGTTATGGTCTTCCCTGATTTTATTTCGATGGGAACCATTTCCCCGGCTTTTTGGATAACAACATCGATTTCATGACCTGTATTGTCACGCCAAAAGAAAATAGCCAATGGTTTCCCATTATTGTAGCCTGATTTCATTAATTCGTTGATGATAAAATTTTCAAACAATGCTCCTCTAACAGGGTTAAAAGCAAGTTGTTCTGAATTTTGAATCCCGAGAAGGGCACAAACCAAACCTGTATCATAAAAATAAAGTTTAGGCATTTTTACAACCCTTTTATTGAAATTTTTATGGTGAGGAGCCAGTCTGTACAGGATAAAACTACTCTCCAAAATCCCCAACCACGAAGCAATAGTTTTATGGTCAACACCTGTTTCAATAGCGAGGGAAGACATGTTTAGTAATTGACCTGTTCGTCC
>WGDP01000055.1 GCA_015493215.1 Bacteroidales bacterium
AATGAGCCGCACATTATGTAACAAGAGTCTTTTGTGTAGTCGATACTATTAAACGAAAATGAGCGCATTAGAGGATCATAAAGTGTATCGCCAATGGTTTTAGACCATAATAAATCTCCGTTAGTGTCAACCTTAATGATTAGCCCTCTATTGGTTTCAGTGTTAATGTACTCATACTTATTATAGGCGCCTGCAATCAGATACCCTCCATCAAACGCAGGAATTGATGCTGATTCAGTAATATTAAAAGTCGTATCAAACAGCACCTTTGAAAAGGTATTTTGCTGGCTGTATGCATTGCCGAAGCAAACAGCAATGATGAGGAGTACAATTATTTTTTTCATGGGTTTATGGTTTTAAAAAGTGAAAAATTCATTTTAGCATAGAAGTTATCTTATCACCACCTTGCCGCCAACACTTCTTCCGGCCTTATCAATAAACTGATAGTAATAGATGCCGGCTCCGTATCCTGACAGGTCGAGAGTGGTTTTGTAGTTTTCCGTCTTTTGGTTGATGATATTTTTGCCGAGGGTGTTAAATATCAGTAGCCTTCCTGTTTTGTCGTTTATCGATTCAAACGTTACCAAGCCGTTAGCCGGGTTGGGGTAAACTTTTATGGCGTTTTTGATTTTGTTTTCATCCGTACTGCTTATGATATCAACACACCCGATTCGCTGAGGTATGCTCACAGCATATACATCGAAACCAATATTACCATTGCTTCCTGCATCAGCTGCCGTTACATTAAACGGTGTAACAATAAGGGTATCGGAATATACGGATACCGGGGACTGATCCCAAACACACTCATCACCTGCGCCTGCCGAATCAACCTGAATGATTCCAATCTCCGGGGGGTCGGGATATATTCCTTTAGCACCTATCAAAGGGCCGCCTCCGGTAATAAACAGTTCCTTACTATTTGTTTCGTACACATCAATAGGTATAAGTATTATATGATAAAAAAAAGCGGGATTTCCCGAAGAGTCTGTTTTAACAATCCCCCCATCAAAAGAATTAAAAGTAACAAATGCAAATCCACCATTGTTTAACTGACACAGGTTCATTTTTAGGCCTGGTGCCCATACGGAAGGTGGCATGCTTGGTATATTATAGCTCTTTTCCCAAACAACAGTGCCGGCTGTATCTGTTTTAATCAGCGCTGCATGGTCATTAACAAATGAATGGATTACGAAACCGCTGTCTGTTTCAATCATATCCTGAAAATCAACATTTTCATACACACTATCCAAACCATACTCTTTTGCCCAAAGTACAGCACCTGTTGCTGTCATCTTTAATAAAAACGACTTGTTGTAATAGCCAACAATATTACCGGTTATAATTAAATTGCCATCGCCGGTTTGAATAATTTTGTATCCATTAATTCTATTGCCGGAAATAGTGTATTCTTTTGACCACTCAAGTATTCCTTCGCGTGACAATTTTGCAACAAACAGTTTTTTAATACTTCCACGACTCTCATACCAATTTACATTTCCTGTTACAACATATCCCGAGTCGGAGGTTTGGCATACCGAGTTAAGTACCAAATTATCCTCTGCAACAAGGGTGGTTGTCCATAATGTGTCCCCTTCGGAGGTCATTTTAATACAAACCCCTTCATCTTTTTCGCTTTGAAGATTATGAAAATGCCCGCTTAACAGACAGGACGAATCCTGTGTGGTAATGATACTGCTAAATGCAAAGTATGACAACTCGGGAGAAGAGGGGCTATTACGAAAAGCTTTGGCCCAAACAAAATCTCCGTTGGCATCAACTTTTGCCACCAACCCTTTGTAAAAAGGATAATTATCTAAGCTGCCAACTATTAAGTGCCCCCCGTCAAAAGAGGGTAAAGAAGCATTTTCGTAAAGATACGAACTTGTATCGACCAATACCTTTGAAAAGGTGTTTTGCTGGCTGTATGCATTGCCGAAGCAGACAGCAACGATGAGGAGTACAATTATTTTTTTCATGGGTTAAAGTATTTAAAGGGTTGTTTGCAACCCCCAAAGCTACTTAAAAAAAATAACCTTTTCATAATCAGGTTGTATAAATATTCAAAAACCCACGATAAAATTACCGTGGGTTTTGTTAAAAAAGGAAAATAAAGAGAAGTTAAACCAAAACTAAAAGATGAACTTGTTTAAAACTTTTATTTGAACCGCTGGTAAAATATTGTAAACCAGAAAAGTGTATATTTTTAATAGACCCACCCCTTTATCCCCTCCCAGGAGGGGAATGGCGAACCTTTTGCCTGATGGGTATGTGTGTATTTACAATCTTTTCTTTTCAAAAAAACATGTTTCTTATTGCTTCGGTGGTAACAACTCCCCTCCTTGGAGGGGTTGGGGGTGGGTTGATGTTTATTGTTTTATAACTTTTGCCGAGCAGATACCGGTTTGCGTGTTAACATGAATAATGTACAACCCCGATGGTAAGCCTGACATATCAACACCAACCTCCTGATTATCATACACAAGCCCTTTCGATACAATTTTTCCCGTTAAGGTTTTAATGGTATAAACAGCTTTACCGTGATTGGAGGTGCAGGTAAACATCAATTTGTCGTTAACAGGGTTGGGCCATACGTTTAATTTTAACGTGTTGTTGCTTTTGGCTTTTTCGTTAACCCCAAGGTATTGATACCCGAAACCGTTGGGATTTTGGGCGTATTTTGCTTTTACAAAATCCGAATAATCCAACACGGTTTCCAAAGCTGTTTTACCCTCTTCGGCAAAGGCTGATACGTAAGCCACATCAAAGCGTTGCATATCGCCGGGTTTAAAGGTAAACTTACCCGAGAAACCCGTACCCCGAATATCCTGAGGCTCATAACCGGCAGTTTTCATGGTCCAGTCCACAGGCCCGTATGGCTCTTCGCCGCCGGTGCCCCAGTAACACGGATCCGACATGCCGGGAAATGCAAAACTTGCTGCCGGGCCGTAAGCACCTCCTGAAACATGTCCTGTGCCACCGTATTCAATGGCTGTACTATCTTTCCATAATCCATTCATATATTGGTAAAAATCTGTAGCGATTACAGGATCATTAGTAGCAGGAATGCCGCCGTTATTAAAATAGACAAACCGGTTCATCCCGAAACGTTCGTTATCAATTATCCCGTCGCCAAAACCGGTTCCATTTATACTTTCGTCACATTCCCCTGCAGGATTGTCCTCGCCGTCGGCATCCATTAAGCCGCTGCTTAACAAGATTGTTGTTTGAGCGGGAACGGTGTCGCCATAGGCTCCTTCCTCACCATCGCCATCTACGGGTTTGCCGTTGTATCCGTAAAACAGCCCTCTGGAAACATCGCAACCAATATAATCGTCATATGCATAGCCGATGTCAAAATCGCTGTTTAACCCCATTATTGTGTTGTGATAGGTATTTCCCGAACGGTTAAAAACTTTGTAGCTGTAAAAAACGGTGTTGTGCATGGCCAGCGTATCGGTATTGTAAAACTCGTAAGCCATTACGTGCACCTCAATACCAAGAGGCAATCCACCACCTGTTTCATCGTGAACCCGTGCGTCATTCAACACGAAAAAGATACATTGGTCGCCGCGAATAAGCGGGTAATCACCCTGCATGGGTTCGTAAATGCCGTTACCGTCCACATCTACAAAGGGGGCAATGTAGGCTGCCTGCCCCATGGAGGTGTCGCCGTGTGCCGGCCAGGTGGCAATGGCTTCGATGGGTTGGTAACCGGGGTCGGAATAGTGAAATTTGTGGTATATTATCTCATCTTTGGTAAGTTTCCAAACCCTGTTCCAGTTAACTGCATTGGAAACATCAGCGGTAACCTTGCCGTCAATTACACTTACAGGTCCCGCCCAAAAGTCAAGCCCTATTTGCCTGTAACGTTCGGCTGCAAGATGAATACTGTCCTTATCATCCAATCCCCCAATCCAGAAATTACTGCTAAAAATTGGTGATTTGTGAAGTTCTTTTGGGAAAAAGAACCCCAAATCATTATTGCTGTTGCTTGGGTCGATTAACTTCCAAAATTGGAGGTCGGCTGAAGAAACTCTTGCTTCTACATTGTTTGTGTCCAGGTAATCATATGGGCTGTTGTCAACTGCTACATAAACATGGCCGAAGCTTTCCATGTTGCTATATCCGTTATCGTCTATTAGAGAATAACTAAAATACTTAATGGTATCGTTTTTTGTCCACGCCCAATATTTGTCATAATCCAAATAAAAAGTAACAGTGCTGTCGGTAAACCCAAATCCTACGCCGGATTTTACCCTAAAGGGAATTCCACCGGGGTGGTAATCGTTTTTAATTACATTTACTACCACTGAGTCGGCAAGCCCGATTGTTATTGTATCGTCAACAGCTACCGGAGCTGGTTGTTGTGCCGACAGGTGCAATGAAGCGAAAATTATAAACAAAGAGAGTAAAAACTTTTTCATAACAGGATGTTTTTAAATTTATTAATGGGTTTCGGGTAGAAGACGTAAAGGGTGAAAGATAAGTTGCCCGAAGGTGTAATAATGCGAATTATCCTGAATTTTAAAGTCCCGGGGTTTAGCCCGGGAAAACCAAAATTGAATAGCTCTTTCCTCTCAATGAACTTGTTTAAAGTCTTTTATTTGAACTACTGGTAAAATATTGTAAATCAGAAAAGTGAATATCTTTTTTAATAGACCCACCCCTTTATCCTCCCGACAAAAGTCGGGACAGGCTCTCCAAGGAGGGGAATTATGGAATTCATTTTCTGATTTACAATATTTTACACTCATTATCATTAGGTTAACTTTAAACAAGTTCGACATAAAATAGTTATGAGTTATTATCATAAAAACATGCTATCTCACAATGGTAACAAAACCCTGTTGTGTTTTGCTGACGAGCCTGCCTTGTTTGTTGTAGGTAGTATAGTTTATTTTCCAAATATAGGTTGAAGGTGGGCAGGTGCTTCCCTTATAACTGCCGTCCCAGCCTTCTGAAAGATTTTCGGTGTAGAACAGCGTTGTTCCAAATCGGTTGTATATCCACATTTTATAACCGGTTAAAGCATCCGAAACCACAGGCTTGAAATGGTCGTTAAGCCCGTCATTATTGGGTGTGAAGGCGTTGGGAACCACCACCACCGGTTCTTTCATATAAACGATAATGGAATCGTAAACGGCGCATTGGTTGTTTTCCATTTTAACACGATAGAGCCCCGGTGTTGAAACTTCAAGATAGCGGTTTTCGGAGTTGGTATTCCACAAATAGGAATCGGCTGTTCCCGGATCAAGTGTTAAGGTACATTGGTTGCATAGCAGGGTGTCGTCGGGCAAAACGGATTGGGGATAGGGAGCAATCTTTATTATTTTAACGGTTGTATCGCTTAGGCCGCAATGATAGGCTGACAGCGAAACCGTGTAAACAGCAGTGTCGCCAAACAGGCGATTTACTTCAGACTTTTTTCCATGAATAAAAGGGGTTCCCTCGCCGGGAGAAAAACTCCAGACGGTTGAATCGATATTTTGATTGTGGTTAAAGGTTAATATGGAAGTGTCGCCAAAGCAGGTTTTGCCTGCATCAAACGAAGCTTTGTAAAACCACGACTGCACAAAATTTGGTAATCCTTTGTAGCACTGCCCATGATTCAGCCTGAATCCCTTTTGCACATAATTGCACAATTCGCCCCGTTTGTCAGGATAGTTGATAACATTTAAAAACGGGCTGTTTTCGCGCGCAATGTAAATTTTGTTGTCGGGGGCAAGTTGCATGGCAAAGTTATTGCCCGATGCTATCTCAACAGCGCTGTTGTCAATCTGTTCCGGAAAACGTAAATCAAACTGCCATAATTTAAAGCTTTTGCCTCCGGTGGTCATGTAGAGCCTGTTGCCATCAGGTGAAAACTCAAAGCCAAAGCAATAGGTGTCGGGATTCCTTCTGTGTAAAAAGTACGGATTGGAAACTTTGCCGGTTTTATTGTCAAAGTTACACACTTCGGCCAAAATATCACCATTGTTCAGGGGCATCACCAGCTTGTCGCCCGCCGGAGATATTTTTAAATATCCGATGTCAGCCTTTACCCCTAAACTTCCGGTGCTGATAACCTGTTTGGCAATGGTGTCGCTGGTTAGCAGGAAGGCGATGTAATTTAAACCTTGGTTATGTATCACAATCCAATAATCGCGGCCGTTGCAATGTTGTACGGCCGCTATTTTTTCCACCACCTCATTCACAAGGGGTTTGTTTAAAAGTGTTATTGCGCCCAGCCCTGCATTTTGTTTCATGCTTATCAGGGAATAGGTAAACCGCATAAGGGAATCGTGATTGTTGATGGTAAACAGATAATAAATTGAATCGGAAAGCGGTTTTGGGATGATGATGCTGTTTTGATTCAGGTACTGGCTACCATACAACGAGTCGCCGTTGTTCATCATGTTTCCCATCCTGTTAAAAACCTGCATGCCGTTGGTGTAAAACTGAAGTTTTCCCTGCTTATCGCTAATGGCGGCACATCCGGCCTTGGCAATCATTTTTCCGTTGTCCAACGAAACGGGGGTTCCGCTGCTGAAATCAATTCCTGCCCTGTCACCAAAATACCATACCATGGCCTGCGACTGCGAAAAGCCCATGCCACTTATGGAAAGGAGCATTATGGTGAGGATAATTTTCAAGGGGTTGTTTTTTGGTGAAATTAAAGCCTGAAACTAATTCCCAAATTTAAACCAAAAGTATTGAAACGCTCATCAACCGGATAAGTTTTATTAAAAACCGATTGTAAATTTTGTTTGTAACAGGGGGCTGCAATAAGCCACATCTTCTCGCTTAACTGATAGTAAAGCGTTGCCGATGCTATGTAATTAAACATAGTGGTGTTTACATCGGTTACATCGGTAATGTTTTGATAGTTATTAAAATCAGGGACTTTAAAAACCGAGCGATGCAAAAACCCTACGGAAGCCCCCATGCTAAGCTCAACAATAAAACGGTTTGAGCTAAATCGGTATCCAACCGTTAAAGGAATTTCAAAATAGCTGATTTCGTTGTAGCCGGAGTGGTCGATTTTGTTTTCATCATATACCTTTACCCAGGTGCTGTCAACATTTTTAACTATAGGCTTACCAATAACGGGAGGGTCGTAAACCCACATCCAAGTGGTGTCGTAATTAAAATAGCTGTTGTCGGGGTTGTAAACACGGTTAATATGCTTATAATCGCGATATTGCCTGTAAACAGCATAATGCAATCCGGTTCCGACACTCCACCGGTTAAACCTGTACTTAACCTCTGCACCTGCCGACCATCCTATACTGCTTTGTTCGTGACTGTTGCGGTAATCGAGGTATTCGGCATCATACCCCGAAATTACCTGATGGTTCAGTGCCGGGCCGCCAAACATATTAATAAAGAATCCGTTTTGGTTTGAATGGCGTAAATCAGGAGGAGTTATACGATTTGCTCCAAACAGGATGCTGTCAGGTTGCGTTGCGAGTACTGTTTTGATGTTAAGGGCATCCAGTTGGGATTGGTATGGCAAATTGCGGCCTGCCGAAGGATTGTCGGCCTTTTTCAAATTATTGAAGATGTGGCTTTCTGAATTGTTAAAATCAATGGTTTTATTACCGGAGTTGGCAGCCTGTTTGGCGATGTTGTTTTTTTTAGGCAATGCTGAATGGTTGTCATCTTGCTTGCCTGTGGTCGGCAGTTTGGCAACAGATGGTTTGCTGTCAGAATTTTGCGCAGTTTCTTTTACGGTGATATGCTTACCGGTTAATTGAACCGAAGGTGATACCGCATCATTATAAAAAGTATAACCTGTAATTCCGGCAACAAGTACAACACCTCCTATAATAAGTAACCATTTATAACGCATCCACAAAAGTGCCATATAAAGTTTTCGCCACACAGAACCATCGGCTTCGGCAGTTATGTTACTTAATCCGGCTTTATAAATCTCATCAATATATTTTAAATCATTTTTCATTTTCGGTTTTTATTCTTGCGTTATCAAATCAACAGTAACCAATGTATCTTTTTTAAACTCATTTCTGAAAACAGGAGAGGGGTGTGCATCCGAGGTGTGTTCGGGCAGTTCATTAAGCGATAACAACATTTTTTGAAGTTTTAATCGCGCCTTCAAAAGTTGTGTTTTAGAGGTGCTTTCCGAAATGCCTAATTTCCGGGCTATTTCCTTATGGCTAAATCCTTCAATAGCATAAAGGTTAAAAACCAGGCGGTATCCGGGCGGTAGCTGCTGTATGGTTTTTAAAATATCCTTTGCAGCAAGGCTGTCCGAAATTTCATCGGAAAGGTCGGAGCTTTCGCTAATGTCATCAATGTTTTCGTGATAATAGTGTTTATGGTTTTTTCGGAAATTATCCACAGCCGTATTTACAATAATTCGTTTCATCCAGCCCTCAAACGAGCCGTTTCCCGAAAAGGAGCCGATGTTTTTATAAATCTTCATCATTCCGATGTGTAAAATATCTTCGGCTTCGGCTTTGCTTTTTCCATAGCGCATACAAATCCCTAACAAGCTGCTATGATAGGTTTTATATAGCACCTTTTGGGCTTTTGTGCTGTTTTTTTTGCAGCGCCGGATAAGTTCCTTTTCAGTCATGTTTGCCGTTCTCATCAGGCAGACGTAAATAGGGTTGTAAAAGTTGCCTGCCTTATATTTTTGATAAAGTTACAAAAAATAGCAGCATACCGACGGTTCTATATTCAACAAAAAAATTTGTAGTACCTTTGATTTTAAAACAGAACGTATGCAACCTGAAAATAAACCGTTTCAGCTTGTTCCCATAGGAACCATTGAAACACCGTTTGACGAAAAAGAATGGATACCTCGACAAGGGCGATACGACCCGACTGCCAAAGGAGTTGCCATTGTAAAGCCCGAATTTGAACAGGGGCTGGTATCGTTGGAACTATGCAGCTATTGCTGGCTGTTGTTTTATTTCGACCGCAACAAAACTTTTTCGTTGTTACAGGTACCGCCAAAGGACAATAAACCCCACGGCGTTTTTTCCATTCGCAGCCCCAAACGTCCCAATGGCATTGGCATGACGGTGGTAAAAATTGACAGGGTTGAAAACAACAAAGTTTATTTTACCGGTGCCGACATGATAAACGGTACACCTTTAATCGACATAAAACCTTATGTTGAAGAAATAGATTCCATACCAGGTGCCGGAAACGGCTGGATGGATAAGTAGCAACCTATCCGTTAACAAACTCCAACACAGCATCGGTAATTTCCTTAAGCATGGTTTCATCCATTTCGGTGTGGATGGGCAACGATAGCACATGTTTGCTAAGATGCTCCGTTACCGGAAAATCACCTTGCTTGTAACGCGGGTCGCGATAGGCTTTTTGAAGATGCAGCGGCACGGGATAATAAACCGCTGACGCAATGCCTTTTTCAGATAGATGCATTTGTAACTCCTCACGATTTACTTCCTCCGAAAGAACCATGGTATATTGATGAAATACGTGGCTGGTAAAACCGGCAGTTGCAGGTGTTGTTATTTTATCGGTACCGCTAAAAGCTTCATTATAATAGGCTGCTGCCCTTTGGCGGGCACGGGCGTATTCATCCAAATGGCCAAGCTTGATGTTTAATATGGCAGCCTGAATGGTGTCGAGCCGTGAGTTGACTCCTACCATATCGTGGTAGTAACGTACTTTCATACCATGGTTTGCCAGCACTCTTAATTTTTCAGCCAACACATCATCGTTGGTAAAGGCGGCACCACCGTCACCATACGCTCCAAGGTTTTTGGAAGGAAAAAACGACGTGCAGCCAATGTGGCCAAAAGTTCCAATCTTTTTGGTCTTGCCACTTTCGGGACAGGTAAAGTCGGCACCAAGAGCTTGAGCGGTATCTTCAACAATGTACAAATTATGTTTTTGTGCTATTTTAAGGATAGCGTGTATGTTTGCCGACTGCCCAAAAAGATGAACGGGAATAATGGCTTTGGTTTTTGGCGTTACGGCACGCTCCAC
>WGDP01000056.1 GCA_015493215.1 Bacteroidales bacterium
CCATGTTGTGAACCCCCTGCCCCATCTCGGTCCAGCCGTGTTCGAGCCTGATATGTTTGGGTGAGAGAATTTCGATTTTCACGGTTGAGTCGTCCACCATGCCGTTTCCCACACCTGAGTTTTTGATGGCACAAGCCAGGCCGGCATACTTGGCATTGTAAAAATCCTCCTTGACCGCCTCAAGGCAGGCACGGATGCCCACTCCCTGCAACTTTTGGCCCGTAGAAGTGGAAAGCCCGTCCACCAAAGCGTTGTCGTAGCGGAACTGCCAACGGTCGAACCCGCCCTGCCGGCAGATATCGTCAATACAACTTTCAAGGGCAAAAGCCACCTGGTTGGCTCCAAAACCACGCATGGCTCCGCAAGGGATGTTGTTGGTATAAACGGTTTTAGCTTCGATGTCGATGTTGGGAACATAGTAACCTCCCGAAGCATGGCCGGCCACCCGCTCGAGCACCTTATCTCCCACTGAAGCATAGGTACCCGTATCGCCTACCGCCCTGAGTTTGAGTGCCGTTAACTTGCCATTTTCGTCAGCAGCAATTTCCATATCCATAAAAACAGGATGTCTTTTAGGATGCACTCTTATTGACTCTTCGCGAGTTAGCGTTATTTTAACAGGTTTATTCATCAGAAATGAAAACAGAGCAGTATGTCCCTGAATCGAAAGATCTTCTTTACCTCCAAAGCCTCCTCCGTTGGGCACCAAAACAACTCTTACTTTATCTTCGGGAAGTCCCAGTATTAGTGCCACCTGCCTGCGGTCTTCGTAAACCCCCTGGCTTTGACTGTATAAAACAATTCCTCCCTCACCGTCGGGCATGGCCACGGCTGCCTCCTTTTCCAGAAAAGCATGCTCAATACGCTGGGTTTCGTAATGACCTTTGGAAACATATTTGGCATTGGCAATCTCCTCGTCAACTTTACCGATGGTAAAGCTTGTCGTGCTAAAATTGTTGGGTCGTTCGGGATGAATCCGTTTGGCCGTAAGGGCTTCAAATACATCGGTAACAGGCTCATAAACCTCATATTCAACCTCAATCAACTCAACAGCTTTGCGGGCAATGGCATCGGATTGAGCCACTACGCCTGCCAATACATTGCCAATGTAATGGGTAGTTTCGCCAACGCCAATCATCACAGGCCAGTCGGGAATAATCAGGCCAACCTTATGTTGTCCGGGAATATCACCGGCAGTAAATACACGATAAACTCCTTGCAGCTTTTCTGCTTTGGAAGTGTCAATTTTAAGCACCTTTGCCGAAGGATGATTGCTGAACTTTAAGGCTCCGAAAAGCATACCGTCAAACGCAAGGTCGTCCACAAATTTACGCTGTCCCAAAGCAGTTTCATAGGCCTGGTACTTGGGTTGCCGCTGTCCGATTTTACCATCGGTATTGGCAATTTCGAGCTGTTTGTGTTGACGTAAAGTTTCGCCGGCAAAAAGAATTGCCTCTTCAATTTTTTTATAACCGGTACAACGGCACAAATGCGGTTTGATGGCTTTTTGTACCTCTTCTATTGTCGGGTTAGGATTATCCTGTAACAACACTTTGGTGCGACTGATGAAGCCGGGGGTACAAAAACCACACTGCACGGCACCTTTGTTAACAAAAGCTTTGGCAATGGTATCTTTAACATATTCGGGAAAGCCCTCGGGGGTAAATATTTCGGCGCCATCCACTTTGGACATCTTAATGACACACGACAATTTGGCTTTACCGTTTATTTCCACCGTACAGGCACCACAGGCTGCCTGTCCCGAGCAACCGTCCTTTACCGCAGTAAGCTGTTTTTCGTTACGCAGATATTTTAACAACGACAAATCAGGGTCGCCGTTAAAATGCTGTTGTTCACCATTTAAAGTAAAAGTAATCATTGTAAAAGTTTTTCTAATTCCGACAACTCAGGTTTGATGGCTTTTGGAAGTTTTAGCCTGCTGCTCACCGTGTTGATATCTTTTAATCCGCTTCCGGTAAGCAACACAACATTATCCGAATCCGGTTCAAGCTGCCGGTTATCACGATAATACAGCAGTCCGGCAAAAGCTGTGGCAGCGGCCGGTTCGGAAAAAATTCCGGTATTTTTTGCCAGCACCGATGATGCCTCCATAATTTTGTCATCGGATACCGAAAGCCATTCGCCCTGATATTTTTTAAGGTATTGAGCCGCCATAAAGTAGTTTCGCGGAACATCAACCGAAATGGAATCGGCAAGGGTATGGCTAACTTTCACTTCAAATGTATCGTTGTTGAGGTTACGAACCAGGTTGTCACTTCCTTCTGACTGCACCGCCACAATAACCGGCATTTTGTTAATGATTCCCAACTCAAGCAAATCCTCAAATCCCTTATAAACTCCCGATATAATTACGCCATCGCCCACCGGGACAAAAATACGGTTGGGAATTTTGCCGTTCATTTGAGCAAACATCTCAAAGGCCACGGTTTTTTTCCCTTCGATGGTCACGGGGTTAAAAGCCGTATTCCGGTTATACCAGCCAAACTTTTCGGTGGCGGCCATGCTTAAATCGAAGGCATCATCGTAGGTGCCTGCCACGGGAACAATAGTGGCGCCGTACATCATAATTTGTGTAAGCTTGGCCAAAGGCGCCGACTGTGGCACCATAATAATGGCTTTTTGCCGTTGAGCCGCACAAATTCCCGCCAACGACGAACCGGCATTCCCGGTGGAAGCCGCCACAATGGTGGTATGGTTATGCTCTTTGGCATAGGCCGAAACCAAAGCGGAAGCCCTGTCCTTAAATGAGAAGGTGGGATTTTGCCCGTCATCTTTTAAAAAAAGATTAAAATCCTGTTCCTTGTCATCCAGTTTACCAATTTTGTAAAAGGGTGTTTGGCCAATACGCAGGGGTGGCATACTGTCAAGCGATTTTACAGGCAGCAAGTCAAGAAAACCCGAATTGGCTAACGAAGAAAAATCCACTCCTCTTTCCTTTAACAAATCGTACCTGTAAACCGTTTTTAAAACCCCTTTGGGAGGCAGCCCGGGAGTGTTTTCCGCTGCACACTTGGGACAGAGGTATTGCACCTCCGTGCTGCTATACTGCCGGCTACAGTTTACACACTGAAACAGATACTTGCTATGATTATGATCGAATGACATTGGTTGATGTTTCCTTAGTTATTGAACTTATTTAAATTATTTTATTTGAACTACTGGTAAAATAATGCAAACCAGAAAAGTGAATATATTTTCTCATAGACCCACCCCTTTATCCCCTCCAAGGAGGGGAATATGGAATTCATTTTCTGATTTACAATATTTTACACTCATTATCATTAGGTTAACTTTAAACAAGTTCGTTACAAATACTTCTTTAATAATCCGGTACGTTCGTTAAACTCCTCAATTTCCTGATCCCACTCATCCACTTTGGCGTAGCGCGATTTCCAATAGTTATGATCGTACCATTGCGCATTGAGTTCTTCGGAAGTTTTACCCTGCTGCTCAACCCATGTAAAATATTTAAGGTTGTGCATCCGTTTTTTCTCGTAGTAGTTCATCTCAATCATGGCATCGGTGCTCAAGCCAAGCATGTCGGCCTCAAAACTTATGGCCGCATCACGATTGGTAAACTCTCCGTGCAATTCGGTTTCTTCTTTCAGGCGGCTTTGGTACATCTCCATGGAATCGGTGGCTACGGTAAAAATCATATCGTTTTCATCCATTTCGTGCCATTTGGCCAATTTGATGGATCCCATAAGGTTGGCAATGGATGAGATACCGAGCAATTCCAGCTTATCAACCAGTTCCGGATCAATTTTCAGTTCATTTTTAAGATACTCTTTACCGGCAGGTTCGTTAAAGAGGCGCATAAGGCGGATATTGGGATTGTCGTCGATGCCGGCAACCATATCCATGTTGCGGATGTTGTGAATCCAAGGCACATGTTTATCGCCAATACCTTCGATGCGATGCTCGCCAAAGCCGTTGTATAGCAGGGTTGGGCACTGTAAAGCTTCGCCGGCACAAACTTTAAATGTGGGGAATTTTTCGCGAAGGTAGTCGGTACTTCCAAGGGTTCCGGCCGAGCCTTGCGTTAAGAAAACGCCGCTAAAGCGATTGTCGTCCTTTTTAATTTTATTATAAACTTCCTCCATGGCCGGGCCGGTAACAGCATAGTGCCACAGCGAGTTACCAATCTCTTCAAACTGGTTTAGGTTTACAATTTCGTCGCCACGTTCGGCCAACAGCTCTTTTACCTTGTCGTAAATTTCTTTAACATTGCTTTCGGTTCCGGGGGTAGCAAAAACTTCGGCACCTACCTTATGCAGCCAGTCGAAACGCTCCTGCGACATCCCTTTGGGTAATACGGCAATGGATTTACAACCCAACAAATAGGAGTCGTAAGCTCCTCCGCGACAATAATTTCCGGTGGATGGCCAAAGCGCTTTCTGACGTGAAGGATCAAAGCGCCCGGTTACCAGTTTTTCAACCAAAGGGCCAAAGGTGGCTCCCACTTTATGTGCTCCCGTTGGAAAAAATTTGCCGATAAGCATCACAATACGGGCTTTTACTCCGGTAAGTTCAGGGGGCAACTCAATATAGTTAACGCCATCAAATTTTCCACCGAATTTTACCGGTTCGTTTTTCCAGGTAATACGAAACAGATTTAAGGGATTCAGATCCCAAAGTCCGATATTTTTTAATTCGTCTTTAATTTTTTCAGGAACCAGGTCGGGGTTCCTCATCTGTTTGTAGGTAGGAAGAATAATATTTTTCTCTCTGCACTGCTTTACTGTGTTTTCCAACACTTGTCTTTCTTGTTCTGTCATAATTGATTATTTTTCGTTCTGTAACTATTTGTTAATACACATCGTTTTCAAATCTTTTAATTTTTGATGTGTGATTCTTTCTCCATTTTTATATATTACCATATTTTCACTCAATATGGTTCCCATTTTTAATGTTCATAATCATATCCATCGCTTCTATTTCCATTTTTGAAAAGGCAAACCATTTTTTACCCAAATCTTTTAAACTTGCTCCAATATGATATATTACTTTTTCATCAATAATTAAAAAGCGGTCGTGAGCTTTACTGAATTTTTGTATCTCTATTTTTGGATATTGTATGTTATATTTTTCTAAATCTTGCTTTAATATTTTTGTAATGTTTTTAGTGTAAATTTTTACTTCTACATTTTTATTTCGTTTGGTAAAAAGCTGTAATACTGTTTCATCGATATAATTATCAATCAAGAGTATAGATTTTTTTGCAGATTTAATTAAATCAGCAACAAAAACATAAGCATCAAAAACCTGCCCATCGTAAAAAACACCTTGATTGGGTGGTAAATTGGCTTGTATTTGCAAATCAATACCTTCAACTTTTTCGACAAGTTTATGAAAATTATCTTCTAAGCGGTTCATTCGTTGGTTTAGAGCATATCCTTTTAGTAAATAATCTTTCAGTATTTTATTTGCCCAAATACGGAATTGTGTACCTTGCTTTGATTTTACTCTATAACCTACTGAAATAATTACATCAAGATTGTAGTATTCAACATTTTTAATCTGTGTTTTTCCTTTAATGGCACCGTGCTGAGTGGTATGTGCAAAATATGCACAGACCTCTTCTCTTTTTAATTCACCTTCTTTAAAAATATTGTTGATATGTCGGCTGATTACACTCCTGTCACGACCAAACAGTGAAGAAATTTGTTCTTTGTTTAACCAGACAGTTTCTTCACCAACCCTTACTTCAATATGCTGAGTAAGCTCTTCTGATTTATATAGTATAATTTCGTTTTTCATAAGCTAAACCCAATTTTAGAAAGTTGCGTTGTAATTTTTTAGTATAACCCGGCTTCTTTATCCATCTGCAGTTTTAATGTAGCTGTATGGTCTTCCCTTTTTTCTTCAAAACTGTTATTACCTGTTTTTGCCATATATTTTAATTTCCTTTATTCGTTTTCGGTATTCTCTTTCTTGCATTGGGCACAACTATCTTAAACGCTAACTATCTCCAAAAAACGACAATACACCATCCAATATCACCATCATTTTAACGGGTTCATCCAAAATTGCTTCAAAATTACTATTTTCCTTAACTTTAAGGTCAACTATATTAAAGTTGTTTTTGTCAAACAGAACTTCTGCATTTTTCAAAGAAAACCTATATCCGGTTTTTTCAGACTTTAATTCAACATATTGTCCGTTTAAATTGCTTTCCAGCGTACCCGATTTCCTGTTAAACCAGTAACCATCACCATTGCTTTCAAAGCTTGATTTGTTTAAATAAAGATGCGGCTTATCAAGATAGGGTTTTCCTGCTGTGGGGCAAAAAGTTGCGCAGTTCCCACACTCGTTACACCAGTCGGCAAGATGCAAAATCTGTTGTTTTTGTGAGATGGTAAAATCATCCGTTTTATTGACGGTTGTTTTACCGTTGTTGACTTCTACTTTCCAAACGGGATAGGTGCGCGGAGTGGTTTGATAGGAGTGAAAAGCCACATTGGGGCACACTGTTGTACAAACGTTACATACCTCATCGCAAAGCAAACAGCGTGATGCCTCCTCCATGGCCTGCTCTTTGGTAAGGGGAGTTGTAACCTGATTAAAATTTTTCCGGTCAGTCAGCGGTGTTTCAACAATCTGCAAGGGTTTGGTTTTAACGGCCCTCTTAAGTGTATGATTTAATAAGGTAACGGAGGCTCTTTCGGGTTTGCCAACTGCAAGTTCTTCCAGCTTTGCTTTGGCAATCATTTCGTTGGCAGCTTTACGTCCGTCGCCAATGGCATTGATGGCTGTGGAAGCTCCACGAAGCGCATCGCCACCCACAAAAACATTCTCCAATTGCGTTTGATAACTTCCCTGTTTTGTTTTAAGCAGTTTCGGATTGGCAACATCAATGGCCAGGTCTTGCCCAACGGCAGGGATAACCGTATCAAATTCCATATCAAACTCCGAGCCGGCCACAGGTACGGGACGCGACCGGCCACTGTCATCCTTTTCGCCAGGTTTCATTTTAATGCAGGTTATCGACTTTACTTTTCCATGAAACGTGTTTATTTTGATGGGCGAAACCAGCTCCATTATCTCCATCCCCTCTTCCAAAACCGCGGTTATTTCCCCCTGATCTGCAGGCATTTCGTGAACACGACGCCGGTATAAAATGGTAACCTTACCATCGTTACCGATAAGCCGGTAAGCCGTACGGGCTGCATCCATGGCCGTGTTGCCACCACCAATAATGGCTACCTTTTCACCAAGATTTACGGAATGGTTTTCCTTCACATTAAACAGAAATTCCAACGGGTCTAAAACACCTTTGGCATGGCAGCCTTCAATGGATAGCTTTCTGGATTTTTGTGCACCCGCAGCAAGATAAACAAACCTGTTATCAGCACGTAGCTGCTCAAATTTTTGTTTATCAACAGGTGCATTGAAGTGCACCTTAACACCAAGGGCTTCAATTCGGTGAATATCAATATCCACAGCTTCATCGGTAAGGCGGAACGAAGGAATAGCACCCGAAACCATGCCTCCCGGCCGGCCTTTGGCTTCGTAAATCTCCACCTCAAAACCTGCCTGCGCCATAAACCATGCACACGACAATCCGGAAGGCCCTGCTCCCACAATGGCAACCTTTCCTTTTCCCTTTTGATGGGCAGTTGCATAATTAAGATTGTGTTCCACGGCATATTCGGCAACAAACCGTTTTATTTCACGAATCAACAAGGGGCTGTCGTAGTTTATTCGCGTACACTTTGTGGTACACTGATGGTCGCATATCATTCCGGTGGTATTAGGAAACGGATTGGTACGCATAATCACCTCGAAAGCCTTGTCAAAATCGCCGTGAGCAGTATGGTACATGTAATCGGGGATGTCCTGATTGGTGGGACAGGTATCAACACACGGGGCATGAACACAATCGAACGCACCCAACGGCCTTGTTGTTTTAATGCTAGGCGTGTGTAAGGTTATCTTTTTATATCTTTTGCTGCTTACCGTTTTTTGGGCATAATTATTCAGGTTAGTTAGCAACTGCTCCGTTAAACTTTTACCGGATTCGGCACTTTTTTTTGCAATGAAACCATGGGTGGAAACCGCCTCAGATTTTTCAAAAGCATTTCGCAACTCATCCAAATACTGATGAAGCCGTCCGTAACCACCCGGTTTTAAAATATCGGAACAAACGGTAACAGGCGACAGGCCACAGGCAATCAGGTCGGCCATGTTATATGCATCGGCACCCCCCGAAAAGGAGATGTCCAGTTCGCCGTTAAAATAATTTTGAATTTTTGCTGCAAGGTTCACCGAAATGGGATGTAAAGCCCTACCGCTCATGTACATCATCTCCTCCGAAGGTGCAAAAACATTTTTATTGTTTCTGCTTTCAAGCGTGTTGGTGAGCTTTAACCCGAAGAAAAGGTCATTTTCTTTTGCCGACTGCCTGAGGTTTGAGATAATTTTTACAGCTTCCGGAAATTTTAAATCGTGTTCAAAAGCAATGTCGGGAACCTCGGTATTGAATCCTGAGCTTTTAAGAATAGCATGAAGGTTTTCTTTTCCAAGCAGCGTGGGATTTAGTTTAATGGTGGTGTGTAATTTCTTTTCATTGATGAGATAATGACCGATTTTTTCGATTTCATCGGGCGGGCAACCGTGCATGGTGGAAAGGGTAATATTGTCGGATAGAAGAGATGAAATTTCAATGTTTTCTATTTCGGGATAGACGGGTTTTATTTCATTGATTTTGGCCTTCAGCTCCAGCGATGCATCTTGCATCTTGTTGAAAAACCACTGTACATTGGGTTTCATAATGCCTTCGTAGTCGTACCCCACGCTCATGTTAAAAACAAACCCGGGTTCTGTTTCATCCCAGCCCAATTCATGTTTTAAAATATGGATGATTATCCAGGCATTCAGGTATTGTTCGAACGACTGATGTATTTTCAGCTCCTGCGACCACTCACAATTGTATCCTTCGTCCTGCATATCGATACAGGGTTTTGAAACGTCCAGCTCATCAAGTGTTTGAACGGTTTTAAGCTCAATAAAACGTGCTCCCGTTAGCCAGGCAGTAATGATGTTTTGCGCCATTTGGGTGTGGGGGCCGGCAGCCACACCCAGCGGATTTTCAAGTAACTGCCCGAAACGCCTGATACGAAAGGGATCGGATTTTTTCGGTTCAAAAAACAACTCGCGAGGTATATTAAATACAGTGTTTCTCTGTTTTAACTGTGCCAAGACAATTTTGGTAAGCTCTTTTACCGGAATTATTTCAAATCTATCGGTCATGCCTGTTTGTTTAAAAAATAATCAACAAAAGTAATATAATATGGAGTTCAAAGTCGGTCAGATTACAAATCTGACCAAGCTTTTGTGGTTTAGCAGGTTCGAGCTTTAGTGGACCGGTCAGTCCTTTCAGGTCGAGGCCTATCTGTCGGCCGACAGGCTTACAGGTGGAGAGCTGAAAGGCCGGAAACAGGGAGATAACAGTCATATTATAAATGCAATATGGGATGTCGTATCGGCGATGTCGGTCGGTCAGATTACAAATCTGACCGAGCTTCAATGGTTTTAACACAGTATCTTTCAGGACACCAACGCACGTATCTACCTCGACCCGAAAGGTTTTTCAAGGCTACAAAAAAACCTCGTGAGCAAAGGCAACACGAGGTTTTTTTAGCAATTGATTTTTTAACTAAACATCAAACTTAATTCCCTGTGCCAAAGGCAAGTCGGTACTATAGTTGATGGTGTTGGTTTGACGGCGCATGTAAATTTTCCATGCATCGGAACCCGATTCGCGTCCGCCACCGGTATCTTTTTCACCACCAAAGGCGCCACCGATTTCGGCACCCGAAGTACCGAGGTTTACATTGGCAATACCACAGTCGGAACCGGCATAGGAAAGAAATGTTTCGGCTTCGCGCATATCCAGCGTAAAGCAAGCCGACGAAAGTCCCTGCGGAACGTCATTCTGAATTTCAATGGCGTTGGTAATGTCACCTTTATATTTAATAAAGTAAACAATGGGGGCAAAGGTTTCTTCCTGTACAATTTTAAAATGGTTTTCTGCTTCGGCAATACAAGGCACAACATAATTTCCCGATTCGTACCCTTCGCCATCAAGCACTTCGCCGCCAAAGAGGATTTTTCCACCCTCTTCCTGCACTTTCTTAACGGCGTTTTGGAACAGCTCAACCGAATATTTGTCAATCAAAGGTCCAACCAAATAGTCTTCGTCCAAAGGATTGCCTATTTTAGCAACCACATTTTTATAAGCACCGATAAATTTATCACGCACTTCATCGTAGATATCTTCGTGAATAATTACACGGCGGGTGGTGGTACAACGCTGTCCGGCAGTTCCAACGGTTCCAAAAACCGTTGACATCACGGCCATTTGAATGTCGGCGCTGGGTGCAATAATTACGGCATTGTTTCCACCCAGTTCGAGGATGGTTTTTCCAAGGCGTTTGCCCACAATTCCGCCAACACGTTTACCCACAGCGGTTGAGCCTGTTACCGACATCAACGGAATACGCTTGTCGGCAAGGAAGTTATCACCCATTACCGATGACTTGGCAACAACAAGGTTAAACACACCTTCGGGTACATTGTTTTCTTTTAATACATTGTTGATGATGCGCTGTGTGGCAATGGCTGTCAGCGGTGTTTTTGAAGATGGTTTCCAAATTACAACATCACCGGCGATGGCAGCAAGGGCTGTATTCCATGCCCAAACGGCAACAGGGAAGTTATAAGAAGTAACAATACCAACAATTCCCAACGGATGATACTGTTCCGACAAACGATGGTTAACGCGCTCCGATTGCAGGTTGGTACCATTGATTAAACGTGACTGACCGGTGGCAAAATCACAAATATCAATCATTTCCTGTACTTCGCCAAGGCCTTCCTGATAAATTTTACCCATCTCAAGGGTAACCAAAGCACCAAGAGCCTCTTTTTTCTCACGCAGGGCAAGACCTATTTGACGAACAACCTCGCCTCTTACGGGAGCAGGCACTTTACGCCATACTTTAAAAGCTTCCTGTGCTTTTTTAATCACTTTCTCGTAATCGTCGAGAGTAGCATTTTTTACTTTGGCAATTTCTTTGCCATCAATGGGTGATGAAGATGAAGTAACGGCACCTTCGGTATCGAACCACTCCGACCCGGTGGATACTCCTTTATTGATTTCTTCAATTCCTAACTCTTTTAAAACAGAGCTAATATCAGTTATCTTACTCATAATTAAATAGTTTTTACTGTTTTTGGGTTTATTTCAATATTTGGCGCAAATGTATAAAAAGGCTTTCTGTTTACCTACTTGTTTTTTCATAAAATTTTGAAACGGATAATTAGTTATTGAGACGAACGTCCGTTTGTCTCATCATTTATTTACGAAACCAGCATAACAACAACTTCAGCACCCAGCCCTATTAAAAATATCCATAAAATGTTAAGCTTAAAATACCTGACCATGATAAAACTTCCCACTGCCCAGATAAACAGTGAAG
The DNA here is from genome assembly GCA_015493215.1 of Bacteroidales bacterium. Taxonomy (GTDB): domain Bacteria; phylum Bacteroidota; class Bacteroidia; order Bacteroidales; family F082; genus B16-G9. The sequence continues at coordinate 11,505 of WGDP01000056.1, forward strand.
GTGATTTCAGGCTTGTTTCACCCAAACTTAATAAAACCCAGGCCAGCATCCCTGTAAAGGCACCCATCACCCCTTTAACAGCACTGCGAATCCATTTGTTCGATTTAATTTTTTCATAAACTTCGGTAACTATCAGAGTGTAAAAAAAGGAGGGAAAAAACATACCCAATGTGGCCACAATACTTCCGGTGATGCCTGCCATTTTATACCCGATAAAAGTGGCGGTAATTAAAAACGGCCCGGGTGTTATCTGACCAAATGCAATGCCATCGGCAAACTGTTGCATGGTTAACCAATGATGAGAGATTACCACCTCCTGCTGCAAAAGGGGCATAATGGTAAAACCGCTTCCAAAGGCTACTGAACCAATTTTAAACATGGAAAATATTAACTGTCCCCTTAAAGAGCGGTCAAAAATACCTATCAAAATAAAAGTCAGGAAAACCAGACCTGAAACAACAATCCCCACCATTCTGTAATTAAACTTTCCGGGGAGTTTTTGAGCTGAAAAGGTTTTCTCAACAGCTTTTTGTTCATTTTCCTTATCAACAATAAACCTGTTAAGGATTAATTCAAGTACAATGGCTGCCACAATAATGAGCAACGCATTAACATGAAACAGTAAAAACAAAAATGAAACTCCGGCAATTACGGCAGCCTTTGAATTGTTTATGTATCGTTTCCCAAAATCAAGAAAAACCTGCAAAACAACCCCCACCACCATGGCTTCCAATGCAAAAAAGAGCGGCTTTACCCACGCCACTGCACCGTAAGTAAAATAAACCCACGACAAAAACAGCATCAGCAGGTAAGAGGGCAGCAAAAAGAAAAAAGAAGCAAGAAACGCTCCCCAAAATCCTTTTAATTTGTAGGAGCAATAGGTTCCGAGATTAAACATAACGGGACCCGGATAGAGCTGAACCATGGCAACACCTTCGTCAACTTCGCTGCGTGAAAGCCACTTTTTGTTGATTACCGTTGCCTTTAGCTGCTGCAAGATAGCCATTCCGTAAGCTGTTACGCCAATCTTAAAAAAGGCGGCTATCAGCGTGAAAAGTGACAATCTCTGTTTACCTTCTGTTTTTTCCATTAAGATACTTTTTCATCGCAAATGTACGATGAATATTGTTTGAAAATTTAACATAGCTGTAACTATTTATTGTCTAATTTTATACTGTTAAAAAAAATAGCGTTATGAATGAACAACACGACAATTATATTCAGTTCCTCGGAGCAGCAGGAACAGTAACCGGATCCAAATATTTATTGGCAATCGACGGCTTTCACATGCTGGTTGACAGCGGATTATTCCAGGGCGTGAAACAACTACGTGAGCGTAATTGGAAGGATATTCCTTTTGACGCATCAAAAATAGACTGCGTTATTTTGACGCATGGACACCTTGACCACACCGGATATTTACCACGGCTGGTAAAACAGGGGCTGCGTTGTCCGGTATATTGTACCGAGCCAACAGCCGACCTGACCGGTATTATTTTAAACGACAGTGCCAAAATTCAGGAAGAAGATGCCGAGCACGCCAACAAGCATGGTTATTCAAAACATGAACCGGCAGAACCGTTGTACAACCTAAAGGATGTTGAAAAAACATTGCCTTTGTTAACACCTCAGCCTGCCGAAGAGTTTATCAGGTTGAACGACAACATTCAATTCCGTTTCAGAAAAAATGCACACATACCGGGTGCAGCTTTTATTGAAATGGATATTAAAGGAAAACGGTTTGTTTTTTCGGGAGATATCGGACGGCCGGGCGACAAAATGCTGGTTCATCGCGAAAAACCGGAAAATGCCGATGTGCTTTTCATTGAATCAACCTACGGCGACCGGTTACACCCTTCCGACAAAACTGCTGATGTAATTAAAAAGGTAATTGACCATGCCGTTTTTAACCACGGGCCACTCATTGTTTCCAGCTTTGCCGTTGACCGTGCTCAGGACTTTATGTACGAAATATGGAAACTTAAAAAGGATGGAAAGATTCCGGATTTACCCGTTTATCTCGACAGCCCCATGGGCGTTGATGTGAGCAAGCTGTTTTTGAAATATCCCGAATGGCTCAGCCTCGACCCCGGCATTTTTACAGAAGTATTTAAAAACACCCGTATTGTAACCTCCATTAAGGAGACCTTTGTGCTGGCAAAAGACAAGTCGCCAAAAATAATTATTGCCGGAAGCGGCATGATGAACGGAGGCCGCGTTTTATACTATCTCGAAAACCACTTAAAGAACCCTGCCGCCACTTTTGTTTTACCCGGTTTTCAGGCTGTTGGTACGCGTGGCAGAATGCTTAGCGAAGGCATTCAAGAGATAAAAATTCATGGTAAATATTACGAAGTAAAAGCCACGGTTGAGCATATAAAAACCATGTCGTCACATGCCGACCAGGCTGAATTATTATCATGGATGTCAGGGATAAAGCAGAAACCGGAAAAAATATTTATTGTCCACGGTGAGCCTCAGTCATCGGATGCGCTACGGGTAAAAATTAAAGATACCTATGGCTGGAACAGCACCTTACCCGAGATGTATGAAAAGGTGCCATTGGAATTTTAGACAGGCTGTTAATCCGGGCGAAATAGCTTATAGCATGCAGTTGAAAGTTACAGGGTATAAAGCTGTTTAAAGTTAACATATTGTCCCGTAATAATATATAAATCGGAAAACAAATACTTATTCATTTTCCCTATTATAAGTATGCTTTTTGACAAGATTAGGCTTGTGCGAAAGGCTTTTTCGTGCAATTTGGCAACCTGCCTGCGGAACGGGCAGGTGCGCTTGAATGCGAAGCCTGGTTTTTTTATTGTTCATAATTTTCATATTTTTATTTTAGTCTATTCCTGTCAGATAAACTTGTAATTGTATTTCAGTCTGATATTAAATACGGTTACTTTACCAACATAACCGTTCCCATTTTTGTTTCAGAAGCACCACCGGGAGAAGTGTTGTAAGTAACCTTAAAAACATACGAACCACTTTGGCAGGCGGTGCCGTTGTAAGTGCCGTCCCAACCTTGCGTGATATCGTCGGTTTGGTAAACAAGCGCTCCCCACCTATTAAAAATGGACAATGAAAACAGACTGATATTAGTTGCGGATGTAACAACTTTAAACTCATCGTTAAGTCCGTCACCGTTTGGTGTAAAAGCATTCGGAAAATACACCTTGATGATTTCCGGTGGTGATATAAACAAAACGTAAGAGGAATCTTTTCCAATACAACCCTGATTTGATTTAAGCGCTACGGAATACCAGCCGGAAGTGTCAACCCATATAAATTGTGTTGTATCGCCTGTGCTCCATAGATAGGATAAAAAGTCGGCTCCCGCATCCAAATCAAAAGGGTTATCAGCAAAAATAGTATCACTATTTGCAAATTCAGGTAAGGGTGTTTCAAAAACAGTAACGTCAACCGATGATTGAAAAGAACATCCGGCGGTATCGGTAACTATTAGTGAATAGGTACCTGATTGGCCGGTGGTTACGTTGTTTATTTCCAATGTTTCAGTGTTTTGGACAGAGCTGTCTGGCAATGTCCAGTTATAAGAAACCTGTCCGTTGCTCGACCAAAGAGAGGGCTGTAATATAATTGTGTCGCCCTGACATGCGTTTTTTGAGGTTTCCAACGAAAAGTAAACCTCTTTAAAAATTATAACTTCGCCCACATGATAATCAACCGGTATTTGATTTCCCGATGAGTTATAAAAAACATTGGCTCCTGCCGAACCATCCCATTCAATTAAACTGCCACCCGTTGTGTTTGCCTCAAATACCAGCGATACAAGGTTACTGCTGGCAGGAAGCGTTACCGGAGGTGCATGCCAGTTTAATTCCACCTTGCCTTCGGCAGGGAAAAGCATTATTTGTAACGAATCCTGTATCATTGCATTCGGGTTTATAAATCCCTGACAAGTTAGTTTGTCTTTATCAAATAAAAGTGTAGCCTTGAAACGTGCAACATCGTTAAAATTTGTAACAATCAACGGTACATGAGCCACGTTACCCGGGCACACTCCTGCCTGTCCCGCAACAGCCTTAAGTGTTACTGCAAAACTTTCCGGGACTTCCACCACAAAAGTAGTATCGCATCCAAATTTATCGCTTACAACACAGGTGTAAAAACCCGCAGAAAGGTTTGTAAACAATCCGTTATTAATTTGAGACGAAACCCCTCCGTCGTTTGAATAATATATTGTATCACTTTGTGAAGTTGCCGTAATATTTATCTGTCCGTTATTCATACCTGTTGTTTCAGGGGTTACCTGAACATTGGTTATTTGGGGATGTAATTGATTTTCAATTATTACCGGATTCATATCATATACATCTTCGCATAAAGTTGAATCGTGAACCCTTACGGCATACGACCCCGCTGTGAGATTGGTAAATTCCCCAAGATTTTGCACGTAGCTTGCTCCGTTATCAATGGAATAATACAGCATATCGCCCAGTCCCGATGTTGCAGTTACCAGTATTTTCCCGTCATGCTGATTGCAATGTTCATTTATAAAAGTAACATTATCTACAAGAACATCTCCGGCATCGACAATGGAATAGGTACCAATGGTTGTAGTGCAGTTGTTTCCGTCGGTTACCAACAGGGTATAATTTCCTACCGGTAGTTGATACAGGTCGAGTGTTGTTGCAACCGGATTACCCAAATCATCAATCCATTGATAGTTAAAAGGTGCCGCACCAACAATATTCAGCCCTCTGATGGCACCGGTGCTTCCGCCGCAGGTGGTGGGGCTTATTATTAAATTTGAAGTATCGGCCATGGCGGCTGCATAGTTTGAAATATGGATAGAGTCGTATGCAAAACACCCCCCGTCGCTGGTAACTTTTACCCAGTACCACCCTGTATCACTAACGGTTATGTGGCTTGTACCGAAAGCTCCTGTACTCCATAAATAGGAATAATCGCCACATTCGGCATCAAGTGTAATGTCGGCAGCATAACAAACGGTGGTATCGGGGCCAAGGTCCGGCTCGGGTGAATATTCCACTTCCACTTCACGCGAAGTCTCTTCTACTCTGCCGTTTGGATAAACAACATGAACCGATACTTCGTAAGTGCCGCCATCGGTAAATTTGTGGGAAGCATGAGGTATATCAGATGTATTACTACTACCTGACATGGGATCGCCAAAATTCCACAATATAGAGTCCGGTTCCGGAAAAAACCATGGGTCGAAGGTAAAAGTATCGCTTTCGCAATTGCCCTCAAAATCGAACCTGTAAAGAAAATCGGGGGCGAAGTTTACAAAGGGGAGACCAACTGTGCCATTGTTAATCCAAAAAGCATTTGGTTGGTAGTTACAGTCTATTCCATATTTGTCAGGCTCATGAATGATACCAACAAAATTGTTTTGAGGAGTAAGGTTCCATCCTGATTTTGTAAAACAGTATATCTTACCATCAGATGCCAATTGAATATTTACACCTTGACTCTCTCCAATTTTTATTGCAGACAGCTTAAAAAGTGTAGGGTTCTCAATATACTGCATGTCAAATTGGTAAATATCAGAAATTGAGTCGAATCCCCTTTCTCCTGCTAAGTACATAAACTTAGAAGATGGTGCAAATTCACAATTGTGCGTCAGTATTGTTGGATTTCCTACAATAATATCCCTGAGTTTAAATGAATATAAAAAATCAATATCTCCAGTTTCATTGTTAAACTTGCATATTTCAACATTTGATTTGCTTAACCCGTTGCCGCGAAAACAGGTTACCAGGTACTTCTTGTTATAAGAAATCTTCATATAGCCCCAATTATTATTGTCAATTGGAATTCTGTCAGGGGCATCACTTAATACAGGCTCTGAGGAGACACCCGATTCACTTACAAGATAGGCAGCATATTTGCTTTCCCTGTATTTACGCGTAATTACCCAATAATCCTTTTTATTATTCTTGTATGAACATGTAAGTTGCTCAGATGCATCCCAACCAGATAAAAGAGTATCTTTATCGATAACACTACCCAGTCCGCTATTACCAGACATATTAATAATGTAATAAAACATAGGATTGCTTACTTGAAATGATTTTGCTGTAAAAATATAGTATAAGCTATCAGAATTAGGTACAGGCATGCAAAGAGCTCCTTGTGTACCTGGTTGAAATTGAGAACCTGAATATCCACCTATCATCTGTTGATGTTCATTGTTCCAAACATGTTTTCCATTTGAGTAAAAGAGCAAATTGCCATTTGTATCACACATTATTGAAGTGCCATTAGTTCCAGAACCATAAACAATACCTGAGTAATCCTCTACAGGTACTCCGCTATTAAAATCCAATCCAACTGAATCAGCAAAATACCAAAAGTTTGTGCGTTTGTTAGGTTGGGCATTTATATTTAATCCTGCTAATATTAATAATAAAACAACAATTGTAATTATGCTTTTAATAGGATTGTATTTAATCATTGCTATTTTTTTAATGCAGTAAAAAGGTGATAGGAATCGAAATTACTATCACCTCTTAAATCAAATAAATCAATTCATAATTATATATAACGTTTCTGTTCCATTATATAATTCATCCCCATCATATATTCCTGAATTCCATCCAGAACAACATTTAGTTGGGTCATAGTATGTTACCCTTGCTGCAAAAACATAACGATCTTGAGCATCATAAATTATCGAATCATTGCCACATAATTCATAGGGTTCATTACTAGTTAAACCTATTGAACCATTGCTAATTATAGTTTGTGTAACATTGTCCGTTAATTCCCATTCGAGAGTCATTCCGGTAACTGTATCACAATTACAATTAGAATCATCAAAATCAATTGTAATACACCATTGTGCTGTTGCTTTGAGTGTGCCAGCAAAGAATAATGCTATTGCAAGACTTATTATTATAAAAAGTGATTTTTTCATATTTGTATTTTTTTAAGGTTAAAGCTTTGTAAGTTAGGTTTAGTAAATCCAATTACCTGAATTGTTTATTGCCAACACGTGTTGTAATTGTTAGTAACTTGCACGTGAGGCTACAAGTAATGAATCTGTTCCCTCCCAACAAAAAAATAGTTTTGTTTGAGCAAAAAATAGTTTGAGTATTGTTATTTTCATAAGTAACTTTAGATGCATAGCATACGGCTTTGTCAGTGGTAATGTAGAATATATTTTTATAAAACAGAACATAAAAAGGGTGAATAAAGAATCTTTGAAATACTAATAGAAGTAAGTTTAAAACCTTTGACAAGTCTATGGAAACTAAATGGGGGGGGGGGTATAACTACCATTAATACAACGTATTACGCAATACAATATATCGCATGCTTTAGAGTGTTGTCTTAAAAGCTTGTATGATAACCCAATTCTCGTCATTATAATGGTTGTTGTACTTTGTTTATGTTCGCAATAAGTTTTTCAAATGTAATATATTTTTGTCAGGAAAACAAGTTTTATTTTTTGAAGCATGAAAGCAAAAACAGAATACATAAGTCGCTTAATTCGGAATGCAATCCATTTGATTGACCCCAAAGCAGAAGTAATCAGATTATGACTATTGAGGAAAGAAAGGAATATGTAAGCTACAGGAACTTCTACACATAATCGTCCGGGTGTTGCTTATAGATTTCCGAAAGAATTTTATACAGCTCCGGATGACGACTTTTCATTTTTTCAGGGTTATCGAAAAAATATTCGCTAACTACCGCCAAAAACTCAGCATTATTGGTTAAGGCATAAGGGCTGATGTCGGAGTGGCCGCTTTTTATCTTTCCCATCTCTTTTTTAATCTCCCTAATCCATGGTAAGGAGTATGAGTGGGTAAATAAAATTTCGGGAACGCCATCAACCGAACCATCTGCTTTGTCGATGAGGTGTACAAACTCGTGAATCCCCACATTGCTTCGGTGGCGGGTTCCGTTAAAGGCAGCCTCAAGGTCAGGTTTCGATAAAACAACAACACCATTTAAAAACCCATCACCAATCATGCCAAGTATATTGCGCTGTCCCACTTCATCGTTGGTTTGAAATTTTTCATCAAATGAATTAGGATACAGCACCACCTCTCGCACATTGCGGTAATTGTAGGCTGGAAAAGCAAACAGCGGAATAACTGCAGAAGCAGCCACCAAAAGTTTATCGGTATCGGTAACCTCAACATCGGCACCGTTAATTTTTTTCTCCGCTAAAAATTGCTTTACACGATTCTCAAATTCTAACTTCTTATCGGGTGGAAGATTCTTATAATACAAAACTCTTTGCGATAAAATTTTGCGCCACTCATCGGGAAAAGGTTTTTCCAATAGTTCTTTATTTACGCTGTTTGTTTTAAAAACAAAGCGAAAAATAACATACGCGGCAGCCAAAACAATCAGCGCAGCAAAAATTAAAGTCAACTGGTTCATAAAATCAAAATAAGTTTAAAGTCTGGTTTTCAAACAATACAGTGGTGTCAAGTAAACCTCAAAGTGACGTATTGAGATTGCTCCCGATAGCTATCGGAAGACGAAGCAGTCTAACAGCCAAAAGATACATGACTTGACAACAGTCTGATTAATAATTATCTCACTGTTAAAGTACTACTTTACCACCAGCATGGGAACCGTATTATTTTTTGAAATAACCTTTTCGGCAAAACTACCCAAAAGTACGGCATCGAGCATTGAATGGCTTTTAGTGCCTAAAATCAACAAATCCGTATCATTAGTTTTAAGGTAGCTAAGCAACGAATGATAGGGTTTACGAGTATCCCCCACAAAATCAACATTTAACTTTGTACTATGGTAATTTTTTGTACTGTCCTTTATAAAATTTTCAAAACTTTCTTTCAGGTCTTTGGTATAATCGTCATAAATCTTTTTAAACTCACTCATACTTAACTGATGGGTTTCGCCAAACATTTCAGCCAACTGGGCATGACTGGGCATATGGCCTATGTGTAAGCAGGTTATTGTAGGGGCACCGGATACCAGCCCGCAAAACTCCAGTGCTTTATGAAGAATCTTTTCTGACAATTCGGTTTGATCGAGAGCAATAACAATGTTCGACAGTTTACGCTTTGATTGTTCAGGTACAATTAAGGTTTGCGAAGGTATATGCCTGATAATAACCTTGTTCATTGAACCATGTGACCCGTTTTCTTTGCCCATCACTATTAAATCGGTTTCCTTGCGGTTAAACTGATGATAAAACTTTTGAACAAACAAACCTGCTTCCGCATGATTTTTAATATGTTTAATCTTTTTGTACTGCGGCGTTATGGTCTCATTCATTTTTTGTTTGATGGATGCCAGTAATTCGTCTCCATCCTTTTTACCCCCATCTTGTTGAAGTGCATCAAACGAGTTACGTGCTGTAAACACAAATAAATTATTTACCGTTCGAATAGGAATTTTTGTTGACAGAAAATCAACATATTTTATTACCGTTGTGTCTAACTTAGTAAAGTTAACACCAACTATTGCATTGTCTGTTTTCATGATTTTTAATTTTTATTGCTAACCACTAAATATTCATTTTACCCCTGCGTTTGTAAAATCTGAGCACCAGCATTTTTACCACATCGTTAAATACAAACCATGTAAGCGCATAGGCCCATGCTAGGCCAGCCCACTTCCAACCGGTTGGTGTAATCAGTCCAAAACCATAAATGGCAATAAGCGAGCCAATAACGGCTGACAGGAATGAAGCGTTGAAAAGTATTTTAGCAGGAAATGGCTTCTTCCAAAACCAGTTGGTGGTACGGGTATTGTAAATGGTACCGTGGCCTGCCACAATAAGTTTCATAAAAATAACCGACTGTATCATTTCAGCCGAAAGCTTGAAATAATCGCGCAACAGGAAAAAGGCAAGGAACGAAGAGATAACTCCTGCAAACCCAAGCCAACTTGAAAGAATCAGAATTTCCGACATGTCCCACGACACCGGTTTCTTATTAATTTTTGTATTGTCATAAGCAATGGTTAAAATAGGAATGTCGTTAAGCAATGCAAGGATGATAATCATCAAAGCCGTTACCGGATAAAACTGAAAAATCACAATGGAAGCTGTCATAAACAGAATCACCCGGATGGTTTCGGCAATTCGGTAAATGGTGTATCCTTTCATTCTTTCAAAGGTAATACGAGCCTGTTTAACCGCATCGTTAATCACCCTTAATCCGGGTGACATTAATACTATATCTGCTGAAGCGCGGGCAGCATCGGTAGCGCCACTGACGGCAATACCGCAATCGGCTTTTTTGAGCGCCGGGGCATCATTAACACCGTCACCGGTCATACCGATAATGTGTTTAGCTTTTTGCAATTTATCTACAATAAAGTATTTGTCCTCAGGAAATACCTGCGCAAAGCCATTGGCTCCTTCAATAATTTCTACAATCTCCGATTCGTGTTGCTTGATGTGTCCTTTGGGCAGCGGAATGTTTTCCAACTCCTTCTGAACCTCCTTGACCACCTCATTTGAATATTCATCGGCTTTGGCTTTATCGTTATATACCTTATTAAAGATGGTTTCCGAAATTACCTTGGCCAGCAGGTCATACTCTTTTGTATCGTGGCCTTTAAGCTGATTGATGTTTTCGATTTCGGTTCCAATGTTAAGCACCCCCGAAATGTACTGAGCCACGGCAAGGTTGTCGCCTGTAACCATTTTTACATCTACGCCGTGCTCTTTTAAATCGGAAATGGTTTCCTTTGAGTCATCGCGGGGCGGGTCGAACAACGGGATGAGGCCAACAAGCTGAAACTCTTTCTCTCCCTTTTTCTTAATGGCAACCCCCAATGTTCTAAAACCTTTTTGAGCATATTGATTAACGGCAACATTAAGCTTTTCCTCATCAAAATTCTTTTTACTCAAATCTGCAATAACCTGAGGAGCTCCTTTGGTTACCGTCAATTCGTTATACTCGGCTTCGGTACGTTTGCTAACAGGATCGAAGGGAATAAACTTTTTAAGTTGAAAACCGGCCAGCTTAGCACTAAGATTTTTTTCTTTAAGATAATTGAATATTGGTTTTTCAATGGGGTCGTTGTTTTCCTCTTTTGAGGCCAACGCACCGTAAAACAGCACATCATCCGCGCCATAGCCATCCACAAACCAGGGGTCGGAAATGGTCATCTCATTTTTAGTGAGGGTACCTGTTTTGTCGGAGCAGAGGATGTCCATTCCTGCCAACTCTTCGATGGCTTGCAACCTGCTGACAATGGCCTGCTTTTTAGCAAGGTTAACAGCACCTACGGCCATGGTTACGGTAAGCACTGCCGGAAGGGCAACCGGAATGGCCGCAACCGTAAGAACCAGTGAGAATTCAAGCAGATCAAAAATATTTTCGTGTCGGAAAAGGCCCACAAAAATAATAACTGCAACCAGCACTACCGTTATTAAAATAAGAAAATTGCCCACGGTAACCACCATTTTTTGGAAATGGCTTCGCTGTTCTTTTTCGGCTTTTGCCACCAGTTTCACTGTTTTTCCAAAGTAGGTATCCAGTCCGGTTTTGGTAACTCTGGCAATCATTTCACCTTTTTTGATGATGGCGTTACCATATATTTCGTCACCTACATTTTTTGTAACAGGCAACGATTCTCCTGTAAGTGCCGACATGTCAGCAAGCAAATATTCGCCCTGCAACAATTGGGCATCCGCCGGAACAATGTCGCCAATTTTCAGTTTTACAATGTCGCCGGGCACAATTTCTTTGGCATCCAGCTCAAACCATTTCCCGTCGCGCAGCACCAGTGATTTTTGTGCCAGCGATTGCTTTAGTGCCTTAATGGCGTTCAGGGCTTTCGACTCCTGGTAAAAGTCCAAAACGGCATTTACCAGCAGCATGATAACGATAATGGTAAAATCTTCCCATTTTTTTACCGCAGCCGACAAAATGGCAGCCACCTCAATCATCCATGGAATAGGCCCCCAAAACCTCCTGAATATCCTATGAAACAGCGTTTCCTCTTTATCAGGAATCTCATTAAGACCATATTTTTCCAACCGTTTCTTAGCTTCAGCAGATGACAACCCCTGTACTGATGAAGGAGCTTCTGCATTCGCTGACTTCGAGACTTTCTTTTCTTTAAAATCATTCATAGATACTCAACTTTATTTAATAAGTAAATACTCACTTGCAAAATTACAATATTTTTTTCGTACAATCAAACAAATGTAAGTATTTTCACTATATTTAACACCATGAGTTAAAATATTATAACAAACAATATATGGCATTTTAATTGATAAAAGGATTTACTTTGTAAAAATATACTTAAACAATATGGCAAAAGATAAGAAACTCTCACTTGTGGAAGTGATATCCATGGCAGTAGGCACCATGATTGGAGCCAGCATTTTTTCTATTTTTGGTTTGGGTGCTAAAATTGCCGGTCACGATTTGCCGGAGGCATTTATATTGTCGGGAATTTATGCATTGGCGGTTGCCTATTCGTACGCCATTTTAGGCTCAAAAATAATATCAAATGCCGGGCCGATAGCATTTATATTAAAAGGACTTGGTGACAACATTGTTACAGGAGCGTTAAGCATATTAATGTGGCTCACCTACATTGTTTCTATTTCGTTGTTTACCAAAGGATTTGCCGGGTACTTTTTACCACTGTTTCATTTATCCTCCACTCCTCTTTCGTTAGGTATTGTAGAAGTTCTGCTTATTTCATTTTTCACGGCGCTCAACTTTTTTGGTAGCAAGGCAGTTGGAAAAGCCGAATTTTATATTGTACTAACCAAACTGTTAATTTTGCTGGTATTTATTTTGGGAGGCATCTTTACCATTAAAAGTAGTTTAATTCAACCGGCTTTTGATCATTCCCATTCCATGGGCTTGCTCAATGCTTCGGTAATCTTCTTTTTGTCGTACATGGGTTTTGGATTAATTACCAATGCATCCGAAAATATTAAAAACCCTGCCAAAAATGTTCCCCGGGCTATTTTTATCAGCATTGGCGTGGTAATGATTATTTACATATTAATTTCGTTGGTAACCATTGGCAACCTGCCTCTGCCTGAAATTATTAAAGCACAGGAGAATGCACTTGCAGAAGCGGCTCGCCCGTTTCTTGGTAACTTTGGGTTTTTACTAATCTCCATTGGGGCTTTGTTTTCTATCTCATCGGCTTTAAATGCCACCATTTTCGGCGGAGCCAACATAGCCTATTCACTGGCAAAAGATGGAGAACTACCGGAAATTATTGAACGTAAAATATGGTTTAAATCAACCGAAGGATTGTATATTACGGCCGGACTGGGTTTGCTGTTTGCATTGCTTTTCGACCTAAGTGAAATAGCCACCATCACAAGCAGCGTATTTACGGTAATCTACATTTTCGTTCTAATATCACACCTTAAACTATACAAGGAGTTTGGCGGAAAACGGGTATTAATAGGGTTTAACCTCCTACTTTTGATAGCCGTTTTTATTGCATTAATGGTATATCAATGGCATACGCAAATGAGTGCCTTTTACGGAAGCATCGTTATTTTTGGTGCAGCTTTGATTGTTGAGTATTTTTACAGAAAAATATCGAAACGTGTATTTATAAGTAAAAAAGAATAGATTTTTTAACCTTTAAAATTATATAAAAATGACAACTTTATTAGAAACACAAATTAAACATTGGTGGATTTCCTTACTGTTAGGAATCCTTTTTGTAGGTATGGGTATATGGGTGGTATTAACCCCTATTGCAAGTTACCTTACTCTGAGCATCTTTTTTAGCGCCGTTATTTTTACCTCCGGTATTTTCGGAATCATATTTTCTGTTGCCAACAAAGAACATATGAAAGGTTGGGGATGGCATCTGATTGGTTCGATACTGGACTTAGTAATTGGAACCATTTTGCTGATATATCCCTCATTAAGCATGGTTGTTTTACCATTTGTTGTTGGATTTTGGTTTATGTTTAGCGGATTTGCTACCATCGGGATTTCAGGAGAATTTAAATCAATGGGGTGGAAATCATCAGGTTGGGGTATCGCCTTCGGAATACTGATGATACTTTTTTCATTCTTGCTGATTGTTAATCCTTTAATTGGAGCCGCAACGGTTGTTTATATGACATCCATGGCATTTTTTACTTTCGGTTTCTTTAGGATTTATTTGGCGTTTCAGCTTAAAAAGCTTAATGGCTGATGCCATGTTGATTAAAATATGCTTTAAGCAAAAGTTTATTTCCTTTGTAAAAGCAAAAAGTACTTCTACCACGGGCTAAACCCCGTGGTAGAGGAGATGCAATCTGGTAAAAGTATAACCGATTTACTTAATTTACAGTATGGCAAAAGATAAAATAGGTTTGTTAAGTGCCGTTTCCATTGGGATTGGCGGCATGGTTGGCGGTGGAATATTTGCCGTACTGGGTTTGTCGGTTGAGCTTGCAAAGGGAGGAACGCCGGTGGCTTTTTTGGTGGCTGGGGTTATCGCATTCCTCACTTCTTACTCTTACGCAAAACTCTCGCTCGCCTTTCCAAATACCGGTGGCACAGTTGAATTCATTAATCAGGGTTATGGCCGTAATGTTTTTAGCGGAGGCCTTAACAACCTGTTGTGGATTAGCTACGTAATCATGCTGTCGCTCTATGCTTCTGCTTTTGGTTCGTATGGTGCCAGCCTGATAAAAATTACAGGTAACTTTGCATGGGATAAACACATTCTTCTTTCGGCAATTATTATTTTCAGCACCTTATTAAATTATATCAGCTTTAAAGCGGTGAGCATTACCGAAAGTTTTGCCGTGTACATCAAAATTTTCATTTTAATAATTTTTGTTGTTATCGGCTTTTGGGGGCTGGGAAGCAATCCCAACCTTCATCAACTTGAATTGGTTAACTGGGTTGGCCCGTTTAAGCTGCTAAGTGGTGGCATGGTAATTTTTGTGGCTTACGAAGGCTTTGAACTTATTGCCAATGCCGTACCCAATATTAAAAATCCTAAGAAGAATATATCCCGTTCTTACTACTATTCCGTGCTTTTTGTAATTCTGCTTTATATTTTAATCGCCATCATCACCGTTGGTTCTGTTTCGTTTGACAACATTGCCAAAGCACAGGAATATGTGCTGGCTGTGGCCGCCGAGCCTATGTTGGGAAAAGCGGGTTTTATGATTATTGGTATTACTGCCCTTATTTCAACATTTTCGGCCATTAATGTCAGTTTATATGGTGGCAGCCGTGTAAACTACGAGCTGGCTGAAGACGATGAACTATCCCATGAGTTTACCACTAAGTTTTGGAATCAGCCCATTGGTTTGCTGATAATTGCACTGTTGACACTTACCGTTGCCAATGCATTTAATCTGGAAAGCATTTCCACTTCGGGAAGTGCCGGCTTTTTGCTGATATTCGGATTGGTAAATCTGGCAAACTATAAACTTGCCAAACAAGTTAACGCATCAAAATGGTTGGCAATGACGGGCTTTCTGCTTTGTATGGCAGCATTGGCAGCCTTGCTGGCTCAACAGTTCGACACAAATCCGGCAGGTGCATTGATAGGTATTTCGATTATTTTTGTGTCGTTTATTTTGGAATGGATTTATAAAGCTTTCGATAAAAAAAATAACCCGTCAGCATGAGCCATATTGTTAATAACCTGTCCCCCGATTTTTTAAAGTTCATATTGGTAACAATATTTTCGTTGCTTATTGGACTGGAACAGCGCAGGCAGCATATTGGCGAGCAGGAAGAGCAAACTTTTGGTGCCGACCGAACCTTTACTTTTGTAGGCATTCTGGGTTTTATACTGTACATTGTTGCTCCGGACACATTACTTCCGTTTTTGCTGGGAGGTGTGGCCTTGACAGTTTTTCTTGCTATTTTTTATCTGAAAAAAATTGAAAAGCAAAAGCTCTTTGGTATAACTTCACTGGTTGTTGTTTTAATTGTTTATAGCCTCGGCCCGCTAATTTACATGAAACCTTTGTGGTTTAGCATGCTGGTAGTTACTACTGTATTAATTATGGTTGAGTTGAAACCTCAGTTTAAATTACTTACCAAACGGTTTGACAACGATGAATTTATTATTCTCGCCAAGTTTTTACTAATGGCAGGCATTGTACTTCCGCTGCTGTCAAATAATGAAATAAGCCCTGCAATCCCAATTTCACCCTATAAAATATGGCTGGCAGTGGTTGTTATTTCCGGTATTTCTTATTTGAGCTACCTAATTCAAAAGTTTATTCTTCCATCCAACGGAATGATCATCACCGGATTGCTTGGCGGTATGTACAGCAGTACTGCCACCACTGTTGTGTTGGCTCGTAAAAGTAAAAGCAGCAACGCTTCCATTTGTCTGGTTTCATCTTCAATAATCATGGCCACGGGAGTGATGTTTATCCGTGTTTTGCTGTTGGCTTTTGTTTTTAATGCCTCTGTTGCCAAAACATTGCTTTTGCCACTGACAATTCTTACGATATTTACTTTTGCAGTGGCCTGGGTAGTGTTTAAGTTTGGTGATAAGGGTCGTGACGATAAACTTGAAAACAACAAAGCCCGCAACCCGCTGGAATTTAAAACAGCCATTTTATTTGCAGTATTGTTTGTGGTTTTTGCACTGCTTACACGCTACGTTATGAATACTTACGGAACCAAAGGGTTAAACCTTTTATCGCTGGTTGTTGGTGTTACCGATATCGACCCGTTTTTACTGAGTTTGTTTACCGGAAAATATCACATTACCATGGATGCACTGGCACAGGCAACACTTATTGCCGTTACCAGTAACAACGTCATCAAACTTGGATATGGTCTGTTTTTAGGCGATAAAAAGCTTTACAAAACACTGATTCTTGGCTTTTCTGCAATTATTGCCGTAAGTGTTGTGCTGATATTGGCATGTCTAAATTCAATATCTTAGCGCAATAAAATTAGCAACAATCTTGTTATATGCTCGATGAGTGGAATTTTTGCACTTAATAGCCGATAGGTTTTTAAAAACCAAGTATTCATATTTAAAAATTAAAAACATGCACAAAATATTACTTGTTATTTTAACGCTTGTATCTTTCAATACACAGGCTCAAAACACGTACTATATCAACTTGTCAGGAAATAATTCAAATGATGGTTTAACAGAAAATACTGCCTGGCGAACGCTTAGCTATGCGGCATCATCATCAAGTCCGGTAACAGCCGGGGATACTGTATATATTAAGGCTGGCGACTATGGAAATGACGATGTATTTATTGATAAAAATTATGATGCAAATGATGCTCGTATTTCATTTATTGGCTATCAAAATGTTCCGGGAGATATATCAGATTTTAATTTTACCTATGGTGACAATGTAGATCCTTCACTCATGCCATTGATAAATCCCGGAGACAGGAATACCGGTGAAGGAATTAATCTGTCTGATATTTATTCAATAACCCTTAAAAATATCCAAATAGCTAATTGCCTGTCGGGAATCAGCATCTGGAATACTACCTCTATAAATTCAAATCATATTTTTGAAAATATTTTTTTACAAAATATCGGCTGGGAATATTCTACGGCAATTGCATTAAAAGAAGCAAACAACAACAGCATAAAAAACTGTCTTATAGTTAATTCCACAGGGGCAGGAATGGATATTTGGGGTGATAATAATCATATTGAGAATTGTAAAATTTACAGCAACGAAAGTCAGTTAATTTCAGATGGCACCTACACTTCAATGGATTATTATATTGTTGTAAAGGGAGATAATAATTTGATAAAAAACTGTTATGGTGAGCGCGATGGCGACTTGGAAGATGTCGGCCATGGATTTGAAATAAAGGAAAGTGGTCAAAATAATCTGTTTGTTGATTGTACGGTAAAAAATATGATTGCCGGATGTTTTAGTGTTCGATGGGCAGGTGTACAGAACAATGAATTCAGAAATTGCCAAGCCATTGGAGGTATATCGGATGATGTTTCGGCTTTTATGATACGGGAAGGGGCAAACAACAATACATTTAATGCTTGTATATCGGATGGCTGTCAGGCCGGAATCCGTTTTTTATTGGCGGGAGAAGATGCGGATACCTGTGGATATAATAACTCATTCAATAATTGTATTATTAAAAATTCAAAGTGGGCAATCGATCTAAATCCATACTATTACAATAGTGCTCCGGTGAATGATAACAGAATAGCAAACTGTGTGATTGATAATGCAACCTATCTTTTTAATTGTGAAAGGCCAAATACCGGAAATCAGCTGGTAAACTGCATTATCACTAATGTTGATTCCTTGTCGACAGGGGATAATACGTTAAATTTTGAATATCAGTACTCCGATTTTTTTAATAATGGTTTTACCATGTTGTCAGGTTCGGGCAATATCTCCACCGACCCTTTATTTATGGATGCATCGTCAGGAGATTATCTTCTGCAAAAAACAAGTCCATGTATCGATTCCGGAACATCACAAAATGCCCCTTTGGTAGATTTTGAAGGTGTTAGCCGTCCACAGGGAGCCGGATTTGATATGGGAATATACGAATACCATGAACCGTTTGGAACCATTGAACTCAATACCAATAAAATGGAAGTCTATCCAAATCCCACAACAGGGAAGGTCAATCTTCCAAGCCAATATCTCCACCAACATTACGATATTGTTTCCACAATGGGGAGTGTTGTAAAAAGGGGATTGCTTAAAGATGTCACAATCGATTTATCAGCCTTAGAGACAGGCATCTATTATATTATTATTAACGATGGGAAAACCGATAATGTAGGGGTAGTAATTAAGGAGTGATGAAAATAGAGTCTGATTTACGTACCATCTTTCGTACCAGAAATAAAAAATGGCTACCTGTAACTAACAGATAACCATTTTTTTAACAATACTTTTTGTGATCCCGGCAGGACTCGAACCTGCGACCCGCAGCTTAGAAGGCTGCTGCTCTATCCAGCTGAGCTACGAGACCAATTTGGCGTAAAGCGGCTGCAAAATTAACAATAATTGTCTATTGTCAAATAGTTACTTCAATAATTCTTCAATCTTCTTTACCATTCCGTCAAACTCTTTGGTGTCGTACAGCCTGGTAAGGTAAACAATGGTGCCCGTAGTATCAATAACCACGTTGCGGGTAACCCCTGCTTTTTTGTTGGCAAATTTCCCAAAGATATCAGCATGGGGATCCAGCGAAAAGGGGTAAGTAACCTTCATCTGCTCTTTAAAAGCTTTTACTTTGTTAATGGGTTCGTCGTAATCAACACCTATTAAAATAAAGTTTTGGTCCTTAAACCGTTGCCACACCTCTTTTTCCAGATGAGGCATCTCCTTGCGGCACACTGAGCACCAGCTAGCAGTAAACTGAAGCACGACAATTTTGTCGCGTAGCTCCGACAATTTTATCGTGTCGCCCGTTAACATGAAAAGAGAAACATCGGGAGCTTTATCACCAACCTTTACAATATAACCTCTGTCTTGCGGTTCGGAGTGCTGACTTTTAGCCGTAACACCCATCACTGCCAACAACACCATCAAAAATAGTTTATACTTCATAGCTTTGAATTTTCGGCAAAAGTACATATTTCCGAACCGTTATTAGTTGATAA
Organism: Bacteroidales bacterium; assembly: GCA_015493215.1. Classification (GTDB taxonomy): domain Bacteria; phylum Bacteroidota; class Bacteroidia; order Bacteroidales; family F082; genus B16-G9. Next base: position 31,029 of record WGDP01000056.1, read on the forward strand.
GTTTTATGGCATTAATCATACCACAGAAAACAGCAATAAGAATATTTTTATCTTTGCCCATGTTTTTATAAAGAAAATCTTATGGCTTACAATTTACTAAAAGGAAAAAGAGGAATTATTTTCGGCGCGTTAGACGACAAGTCAATTGCCTGGAAAGTTGCCGAGCAGGCACATGCCGAAGGTGCCATTTTTACCCTGAGCAACACCGAAACAGCCTTGCGTTTTGGTATGACCAGCAAGCTGGCAGAAAAAACAGGCTCATCAATTATTGCTGCCGATGCCACCAGTGTGGACGATTTATACAATGTTTTTGAAAAGTCGATGGAAATATTAGGCGGGAAGGTTGATTTTGTACTTCATTCCATAGGTATGTCGCTCAATGTACGTAAAAAACGTGTTTATAACGACCTCAATTATAGCTACCTTCAAAAAACCCTTGATATCTCTGCTATTTCATTTCATAAAATGCTTCAGGTTGCCTATAAGCTGGATGCCATTAACGAATGGGGATCGGTAATTGCTCTTTCCTATATCGCTGCCCAGCGGGTTTTGTACGGATACAACGACATGGCCGATGCAAAATCGTTATTAGAGTCGATTGCCAGAAGCTTTGGATACATTTACGGCCGTGAAAAAAAGATACGTGTTAACACCATTTCCCAATCACCCACCATGACCACAGCCGGATCAGGCGTAAAAGGAATTGACGGGCTGATGGATTTTACCAACAGAATGTCACCTCTTGGCAATGCCGATGCACAGGAGTGTGCCAATTACTGCGTAGCCATGTTTTCGGATTTGACCCGTAAAGTTACCATGCAAAACCTTTATCATGATGGCGGATTCTCCAGTATGGGTATGAGCTTGCGTGCCATGAGTATGTATAACAAAAGCCTTGAAGCCGCTATAAAACTTGATGATTTAGACCTGGATTAGCTCGAAATACTTATCCTCAATAATTATCGGAGAGGAGAAGTGAAGATAAAGTCGTAATATTATCCTCTCTCCCCCGATAGCTATTAGCTATCGGGGGGGTTAGCCCGTGGGAGATACGTATTGCATGAATATTTGTTTTTTTGAGTTCTTATGGTTTAGATTATTGAGTTCTCACGGTTGCAAACTGTGAGAGAGGTGCAGTACAAACTGTGAGTTCTCACGGTTACAAACTGTGAGAGAGGTTGTTATTAAAGAAAATTCAAATTTATTTGAGTTCTCACGGTTACAAACCGTGAGAGAGGTGTAGTACAAACTGTGAGTTCTCACGGTTGCAAACCGTGAGAGAGGTATAGTACAAACTATGAGTTCTCACGGTTGCAGACCGTGAGAGGGAGTTTATCTTTTATAAATTGGGTTTTACAATTCTTATTGCTACCCGAACCTTATGCTACAGTTTATTGTGCTTGTGTTTTAGAGAAGCTTTTACAAATCCCACAAATAGCGGATGCGGGTTGGCAACCGTACTTTTATATTCGGGATGAAACTGAACCCCCACAAACCAGGGATGATTGGTTAATTCAATAATTTCAACAAGGTCTTCATCGGGATTAACACCGGCAACCCTCATTCCGTTACCGATAAACTCTTCACGATATTGATTGTTAAATTCATAACGATGGCGATGGCGCTCTTTTATTGCTTCGCGCCCGTACTCCTGATAGCTTATCGATGCCTTATTTAATTTACAATCGTAAGCACCAAGCCGCATGGTACCGCCAAGACCTGAAATCTTTTTTTGATTTTCCATCAAATCGATTACCGGATAGGGAGTGTCGGAATCCATTTCAGTGGAATGGGCACCCTTTAGCTGCAACACATTTCGGGCAAACTCAATGGCAGCACATTGCATACCAAGACAAATTCCCAAAAACGGAATATTGTTTTCGCGGGCATAACGAATGGCTTCTATCTTCCCGTCAATTCCTCTTCCGCCAAAACCGGGAGCCACCAAAACACCGTCAACATCGCCTAAAAGCTTACCAACATTCTTCGATTCAATTACTTCTGAATTCACCCTTTTTATATTAACACTCACCTGGTTTTTAGCACCGCCATGAATAAAAGCTTCGTTGATTGATTTGTAAGCATCCTTTAACTCGATATATTTTCCAACCAAAGCAATGGTTACTTCCTCTTTTGGATTTTTCAGGTTGTTAACAAAGTTATTCCAGTTATTCAAATCCATGGTTTCCGGAATGGGTGTGTCCGTTTTTTTCAAAACCTCAATATCAAGCCGCTCCTCTTTCATCAAAAGTGGCACTTCATAAATGGTTTCGGCATCAATCGACTCAACTACCGAAGAGGGTTTAACATTGCAGAACTGTGCAATTTTTTTCCTAATCCCCTCGTTAAGATGGTGTTCAGTTCTGCAAACAATAATATCGGGCTGCACACCCTGTTCCAGCAACGTTTTAACCGAATGCTGTGTGGGCTTGGTTTTAAGCTCGCCGGCACTTTTTAAGTAAGGAACCAACGTAAGGTGAATAACAGCACAATTTTCGTTCATTTCCCACTTCATCTGCCTAACGGTTTCTATAAAAGGAAACGACTCGATATCACCCACCGTTCCACCAATCTCGGTTATCACAAAATCATACGCTCCTGTTTCGCCCAGTAACTTGATCAAACGTTTTATCTCATCAGTAATATGCGGAATAACCTGAACCGTAGTGCCGAGATACTCCCCTTTTCGCTCCTTGCTAATCACGTTCTGATAAATCCTTCCCGTGGTTACGTTATTGGCCTGCGAAGTGGGAACATTTGAAAAACGTTCGTAATGTCCCAAATCAAGGTCGGTTTCAGCGCCATCATCGGTAACATAACATTCGCCGTGCTCGTAAGGATTTAACGTACCCGGATCCACATTAATGTAAGGGTCGAGTTTTTGAATGGTAACCGAAAACCCTCTGGCTTGCAACAGCTTGGCCAATGATGACGAGATAATTCCTTTTCCAAGCGATGATGAAACACCGCCGGTTACAAAAATGTATTTTGCTTGTTTTTTCATGATTTAGGCAGGATGATGGATTAACGCATGCAAAGAAACTATAAAAAAAAGGGTTTTAAAAATTAAAAGCCAATTTTTAATTAACAACATAAAAAGAAAAAGGAGGCTGTCAACATTAACAACCTCCTTTTAAAAATATCTGTTTGTGTCCCATTAAAAATAGGCTGGACGAAGCACACCCGAAACATATTTGGCAACCCTGATTACCTGCATGGCATAACCATACTCATTATCGTACCAAACATACATGATAAGGTTTTTATTATCATGCGACACTTTTGTTGCCAGACTATCGTAAATAGAAGTTACCGGCTCACCAATAAAATCGGATGAAACTGCATCAGCCGAGGAGGAATATTTGATTTGCTCAACAAGACTTCCTTCCAACGAAGCTTTACGCATCAGTTTATTCACCTCTTCAACAGTGGCCTCCTTTTTCAACGAAAGTGACATAATTACCAACGATACATCAGGAGTAGGTACCCTGATGGCGTTTCCGGTAAGTTTTCCCTCAAGCGACGGAATAGCCTTGGCAACAGCCTTGGCAGCTCCTGTTTCGGTAATTACAAGGTTTAAAGGTGCCGAGCGTCCACGGCGGGTTTTTTTATGAAAGTTATCCAACAGGTTTTGGTCGTTTGTATAGGAGTGAACCGTTTCGATGTGGCCCTTCTCAATGCCAAAGTTTTTCTCGATAACCGAAAGCACCGGAACCGACGCATTGGTTGTACACGATGCAGCCGAAAATACCTGTTCCTTTTCAATTTCATATTCATCCTGATTAACACCGTAAACAATGTTCGGGATATCACCTTTTCCGGGAGCCGTTAATAAAACCTGGCTCACACCATTGGCTTTTAAATGGCGCGACAAGCCCTCCCTGTCACGAAAGATTCCTGTATTATCAATTAAAATGGCATCGTTTATACCGTATTCGGTGTAGTCAATATTTTCGGGGCTGTCTGCCGCCAAAAACAGTACTTGATGGCCGTTTATATACAAACTTTTATTGTCGATGTCCTCAATGGCAACACCTCTAAATTGCCCATGAATAGAGTCGTGACGAAACAACGAAGCCCTTTTAATAATTTGTTGCGCATCATTACCCCGCGTAACAATTGCCCGCAACCGTAACTGTTCGCCATTGCCCTGAATAACCAGTTCACGGGCTAAAAGACGTCCAATCCGGCCAAAACCAAATAAAATAACGTCCTTGGGTTTTTCGGGTTTACCTCCTGTGCCGTTAATAAACTTTTTAAGCTTATGGCTGATAAAATCATCCACATCCAAATAGCTTTTCCGTTCGTTCACCCAGTCGTTGTTAAGTTTTCCAATGTCAATTCGCGAAGGTTTGATGTTGCAATGCAAAATGGCTTTTGCAAGTTTTAATGAATCTTTTACAAGCAGTTTTCTACCGATAATATTTTCAGCATACGAATGCTTGTACAATATCATACTGGAACTGCGATCGATAAGCTGGTTTTTGAAAAAGAGCAACTCAATGGATTTATCATAAAACAGTTTATAAATTACATTGATAAATTCGTTGCTAAGTTGTTCCTGGAAGACCCAGTCTTTTAGGAAACTCTCATAGTCTCCATTCATGTTTTTTTTTGTCATTGTCCATTTTTTTGATTAACGATGTTTAATAATAAGCTGTGAAGCAAAGATAAAAAAAGATAGAGTTATTTAAATATTAAAGCATTTATTTAGAACTTAAATAAAGAAAAGGGGAAATTCCCATTTTAATAGGCAAAAAAGTTTGTGTTTAAAAATGCAACTACATCTTTTAAATGCCAAACCATAAAGTGAATCAACATGAATACTCATCAGCGAAACCTGAGGTTAAAACAACGAATTTTTTAGTACTTGATAAATTTGCGTACAAGCGTTTGACCTTTATCATTGGTTATGCTTAACAAATAAACACCTGCCGCCAATGATGACACATCTTCTTTGATGATTTTACCCTCCGGATAAAAAACATCTTTTACAATTTGCTTTCCGCTTGCAAGGTTTGTTATTTTTAAAACACAGAGTTCCACATTATTATCAATGGATATCGTTAAAATATCTGTTGCCGGATTTGGAAAAAGAGCAGCATAAATACCGGAAACATTGTCAACGCTGTTACCGATATCAACAACCGTTTGGCTTCTGAATAAGCTATCATCAAAACGTGTGGTAACAAACAAATAGCTCTCGGGACTGTATTTTAATAATCGAATATTATCGGTATAAAGGTTATTGGTTATCTCATTCCAGCTAAACCCGTTATCTGATGAATAAAAGATCCCGCCACCCGGCGGCCCCTGATCGTCACAACCTATGGAAATTTCATCATATTGGTTAATATCCAATTTTGAAATCAAACGAGAATTAAAAACCTTGTACCATGTATCCCCTCCATCGTCCGATTTAAAAACACCCGATTCACCGGTATAATATTGGCCACGTGCGCCTGCATAAAGTTCATCGTTTGAGTTTATGGCCAATGATGAAACAAAATAATAGTCAAGGTTTGACATTTCCCAGGTGAGGCCATTATCGAAAGAACGCCTTATGCCTCCCGGGGAAAAGGTTGTTTGGAATGCTATAGAACCGCAAAACAGGGTTCCCTCGCTATTCCTGGCAAAATCATAGAAGATTTCAACGTTATATGTGTCAAACAGATGTGTCCACTCACCGGTGCTTTCCGAATATCTGAAGAGGCCTCGCATTCCGCCTAACAGTATTACGCTATCGCCAAGTGTAATTATACTGCTTATTCCGCTCCAGGGGTAATAAAAAATTGAGTCCCATGTAATTCCTCTGTCAAAAGACCTCCAAAGTTCGTACCCTCCCGCATAAACAGTATTATTCTCATTAACGTAAAGTGTACCTAATGGTTTTGTAAGACTCGTTTGCTGCCAATTAATTCTATCATCTGAAAAATAAACCCCATATTCAGTTATAATATAGCATCTTCCGGTACTATCAAAATCAATGGAATATGTTTTGGTGCTGTCCGGAAGATTAACCGGTTCCCAAACAACCTGCGCTACAGTAGTATAAACATTCATTATTGCAATTAATAGCATAAAAAACAAAAAAGGGAACAGGTTCTTCATAGCTTTTTGATTTAACACGACAAAAGTTCAAAGGTATTAAATTCCGGCATGTAACTAAATAAGGTATTTTGTAATAAATCCGAAGGATTATTCCGGCTAACTACCAATTCCTATTTTGACGTGACAGTGCTTTTGTTATGTACTAATATCTATCTTTTTAAATATATCTTGTTACTTTTGTAAAAAAAATAACAAGATGAAAAAACTTTTCCTGCTACCTCTTATATTTTCCCTGTCGCAAATACTTTTTGGACAAACAAACAACAGTGGCTTTCCGGCTCCTAAGCAAGGCTGTTTGTCGTGCCACAACGGCATTGAACCCATCAGGCAGCATCAAACAAAAATGATGAAGGAGATATACAAGCTGGGCGCAAAAGCCGGCGATCCCAACGGATGTGTTGTTTGTCACGGAGGCAATCCCGAAGCAACCACCGCTCTGGCAGCACATACCGGCACACCGGATTATTTTTTCAATCACAAAGGACCAAAAAATTTCTATCCCGACCCGGGCAGCTCATGGATAAATGAAAACACGTGCGGACAATGCCACACCGAACAGGTAAGTGCTCAAATGAACTCGTTAATGATGTCGGAGCAGGGAAAAATACAAGGTGCCTTGTGGAGTTTTGGTGCCATGGAAGGGTACAATCATACGGTTGGAAACTATGTAACCAAAAACCCCGACGACCCTCACGCACGCCTCGGCACCGAAGACTACCGGGCCTACATGCAGGCATTGCACGCTAAAAACCCACAGGTTTATCCTGACAAGATGACCAAGCTTCCCGAAGCACCCACAGCCGACGAAGTACAACAAAACCCGCAACTGGCGGCATACACTTACCTGCGTCAGGAGTGTTTAAGGTGCCATACCGGTTCCAAAGGGCGCCAAAAACGAGGCGACTACCGCGGTATTGGCTGCTCATCGTGCCACATACCATACTCCAACAATGGGTTTTACGAAGGCAACGACCCCACCATCGACAAAAACCAACCCGGACACTTTTTGGTTCACAGCATCCAGTCGGGCCGCAATGCCAAAGTTACCGTTCACGGCACTACCTACTCGGGCGTACCGGTTGAAACCTGTACCACCTGCCACAACAGAGGCAAACGCATAGGCGTTTCCTATCAGGGGTTGATGGAAACCGCCTACTCCCCCACCTTCGACAAAGAGGGAAACAGCCAGCCCAAGCTACACACCAAACGCTACCTGCATTTAAAAGAGGACATCCACTATCAAAAGGGAATGCTCTGTCAGGATTGCCATACCACCAACGATTTGCATGGCGACGGATTTCTTTCGGGAACCACCCTTGCTCCGGTTGAAGTGGAGTGTCAGGACTGTCACGGCACAACCAAAAAATACCCTTGGGAGCTTCCTTTGGGATATGGTGATGAATACGACACCATCCCCGCTACGGGGAAAAGCCGCGGCCTCATTCAGCAGCTGGCCAAATACCTTGAAAAGGGTACAACCTACGATAAAAAAGAGGGCTATTTGAGAACTGCAAGAGGCAATCCTTTTAAAAATGTGGTAAAAACCGGCGACAGTGTGCTGGTACATCTTGCCAGCGGGAAAGACCTTGTACTGCAACCCCTTAAAAAGCTTAAAGAAGATAACAAACTCAACATAGCTGCGCTGGCAGCCATGGATCAGATAAATGTTCATACCGACCGCATGGAATGTTACAGCTGCCATGCCACCTGGGCACCACAATGTTACGGATGCCATGTTAAAATAGATTACAGCAAAGGCGTAAAACACACCGACTGGCTGGCTTCCGCCTCTGACCATGACGAACACGGACTTACCGCTTGTGCCCGTGGTGACTTAAGCAAACATAAAATTGAGGGGGTGGTTTCCGAAACCCGAAGCTATCTGCGTTGGGAAAATCCGCCCCTGTCGCAAAACGGCGAAGGACGCATATCGCCCACCATTCCGGGCTGCCAGACAACCATTACCGTTATTGGAAAAGATGGCAAAGCACTGATTCAAAACCAAATATTTAAAATTCCGGGGGTGGAAGGTGCCGGAAAGGAAGGCCAGCTGGCCATCGATATGTCGCCCGTGCAGCCACACACCATACAAAAAAAGGCTCGCGACTGCGAAGAGTGCCATGCCACCGCCAAAGCCATGGGCTACGGCATTGGAGGAGGACTTATTTTTAGCGACCCTTCACAGGATTTTGAAGTGGACTTAATGACCGCAGACGGTAAAGTGCTACCATCCAAAACAACCACACAAAAACCCGGTATTAAGAATCTGAAAATGGATTGGTCGCGGTTTGTAACCGAAAAGGGGAAACAGCTGCAAACAGTGGGGCACCATTTTAAACTGTCAGGGCCATTAAACAATCAAACCCGTTCAAAACTCGACCGGCGGGGAGTCTGCCTCTCATGCCACAAAACCATCCCGGACCAGGATTTGGCCGTTTCGCTGATGAGCCATGTTGCAAAATATGCAGGTGTAACAATCGACAACCACGAACACCAATCCATATTAAACAAACTGGTATTTCTCGGTGCATGGGGCCAGCTTTTACTGGGCATCATCGTTGTGCTTGGAGTGGTGTTTTTAAGCCTTAGGATTTTTGGGAAGAAATAATACTGTTATTGCACGTTTGCCCTGCCTATTTCTTCGCCCATTTTAACATAGGTTTCCAATCCTCTTTTTGTGTTTTCAAGAAGGTCATTGTCAATATTAACGGCACCCTTTTTAAACAGTAAAACTATCGATGAGCCACCAAATTTAAAATAGCCTTTTTCCCTGCCTTTTACAGCTTTGGTTCCCTGATAAGTTTGCACAATACTACCCACCATGGTTGCACCTATTTCTGCCATAACCACATCGCCAAAACGACGGTTGGCAAGGATAATGTATTCGCGTTTGTTTAACAGAAAAATATCAACCATGCTGTGCAGAGCAATGGGCGAAACCGAATAGAGTTCGCCGTTAATTTTAACATCAGGCGAAATCGTGCCCCCCAACGGAAAGTGATAACGGTGATAATCGACCGGACAGAGGCGTAAAGAAATCAGGCTCCCGTCGCGGTATAAATTTGCCAGCGAATCGTTGTTCAGAAAGGTATTTAAGTTAAACCTGTAACCTTTAATTATAAAGTCCTGATTGGAAATGTTTTGATAGGCCAGCACTCTTCCGTCGCCCGGCGAAACCACCACATTACTGTCGTTGTTTACCGGACGGGCATCCGGTTTGAGCTTGCGGATAAAAAAGTCGTTAAACGTTTCAAAATGTTGCTTCTGAGCAATACTGAGGTCAATATTGAAATCTTTAACAAACGGTTCAATTTTTTTTGCCGACCATTTTGTGTCCATTAGCCAACCGTAAAATTCCGATACGAACTTACGTTTTACAAGCGTTTGTAGCGCAACCTCACCCAAAGGGTTGTAATACAACCACTTTAGCCATGCCTCCCCGGCAATTTTTTCGGTTTTAATTTCGTGGGTTTGCCGGTCAACGTACTTTACAGGTTGTATGTTAGGTGTGGGGTAAAAACCCAGCCCCAACAAAATTATCAGTAACGAAACCCAGATTAGAAGTTTAGTCGTTTTTTTTCGCTCCGGCATATTGTTTACTCTTCAAAATAATCATCAAATTTTGAGGCATGCACTTCAAGCAGTCCTTTGTATTTTTCACCCTCTTCCATACTTTTGGCTTCCATCAACCGGTGCATGTTGTTTTCGAGGCCATGAAAAAAATTGTGAAGTTGTTCAAAGTCTTCTCCTTTGTTATTTTTATCCAAAATAACCTTTTTAGCTTTGGCAAAAACCTCTTTTCCAAGAGCGTGGTAGTCAGCCAATTCCTTTCCTTTAAAACTATTTAGCAATTGGTTAACCTCATCCATTGTTTTTATGGTTTCAGTATCCACCTTCCATTTTTTGCCATCATTTAATGTGATGGCCGATTTTTCACTCATCATTTTATGATTACCATTTTCAGCCTGCATTTTTTTCATCATGGCAGGCTTATCCATTTCATGGTCAAAAATGTACGAGGCGATGGCTTCCAAATCTTCCTTTGGATAGGCAAGCGGGGGCATAATTTTAAATTTACGTACTGCTCCCGGCATTAAAACCCTTTCGGGTGAAGGATGATGCACCCAGCTAACAATGGCATTAACAAAATCTTGTTTAACAGGATAATTGGGTTTGTAATGACGCTTCACCATCATCATGGGAGGTGCCAACATTTTATCATGGCTTGTTACATTTGGATTGTGACAAACATAACAAAAGGTTTTCATTAACTGATAACCCTTTTCCTGCGAAGTTGTTTTATCCTGCTGCGCAGTTAATGCGGTTGTAAAAAGAAGAAAAAAAATAACCGGTAAATAGAACTTTAAGCTTTGATTCATAGCGTATTTTGATAATATGTTTACTGTGCCGCGTAATAGCATCTTTTGGGAGATACAATTTTATTTTCCACCTTTAGTTTTTTAATGGCTTTGTCAACTTCTTTTTTGTCGATGCCGCTCATTTGGGCAATTTCACCCGATTTTAAAGGTTTGTCGGTGTTTTTTAGGGTCTCTAATACTTTTTCTGTTGTTTCCATAATGAATAAGTTGTTTATAATATAAGGATGATGGCGTGCCATTATTTTAGCACTCTATCATCCTTTACAAAGATTGTTGTTAATCCAATTCGTGAATAACCAGTCCCGAGCGAAGTTTTGGCTCGAACCAGGTAGTTTTTGGCGGCATAATCAAACCGCTGTCAGCAATATTGATAAGCTGTTTCATGCTAACGGGGTTGAGTGCAAAAGCCACTTTCATTTCGCCACTGTCAACCCGTTTTTTAAGTTCGCTCAATCCGCGAATACCGCCCACAAAATCGATACGCTTCGAAGTACGCAAATCCTCAATACCCAGTATAGGGTTTAAAATTTCGTTGGTAAGAATGGTAACATCCAAAACACCAATGGGGTCGTCATCGTTGTAAGTTCCGGGCTTGGCAGTTAATTTGTACCAATGTTTGTTAAAATACATTGCAAACTGATGCAGGTTTGATGGCTTATATATTTCGGTACCGATATCTTCAACAATAAAACTTTTGTTGAGCTTTTCCAAAAACTCATCATCCGATAATCCGTTTAAGTCTTTAACTACACGGTTATAATCAATAATAGTTAACTGCGTATCAGGAAAATGCACTGCCAGAAAAAAGTTATACTCTTCGTTACCGGTATGATTGGGATTGTTTTCTCTTTTTTCTTTGCCAACCAAAGCTGCCGCTGCCGTACGATGGTGGCCATCGGCAACATACACTGCGGGCATTGCCTCAAAGTGTTTGATTATTTTTTGAATCATGGCTTTATCCGAGAGCACCCAAAACTGATGGCCTACCCCGTCGTCAGCGGTAAACTCGTACTCAGGCGTATGGGTTATGGCGTACTCCATAATCATGCTATCGAGATTGGCATTTGCCGGATACGAAAAAAATACCGGTTCCATGTTTGCATTGGTAACCCGCACATGTTTCATTCGGTCTTCCTCTTTGTCTTTCCGGGTTAGTTCATGCTTTTTAATAACATTGTTCAGGTAGTCGTCAACACTGGCACACCCCACAATACCATACTGGGTTCTCGACCACATGGTTTGAGCGTAGATGTACAGTTTATCTTCATCATCCTGCTTTAACCAGCCATTTGCCTTGAATTTATCAAGGTTTTCTTTAGCCTTGTTATAAACTTCCTCGCTATAGAGGCTGGTTCCCTCCGGCAGGTCGATTTCAGGTTTGATAATGTGCAACAATGAATATTCGTTGCCTTCAGCCTCTTTACGTGCTTCATCTGAATTTAGTACGTCATAAGGGCGTGACGCCAGTTTTGCGGCGATTTCTTTTGGTGGGCGAAGCCCTTTGAATGCTTTAAGTGTAGCCATTGTTTTAGGGTTTTTTTTTGGAAAATGCTGTTTTTATAAATTGATTTCCAATAAAAATTGGATTTCAAACGGGTAAAAAAAATCCGACTACTCCCTAAGTAGCCGGATTTCTTAAAAAATATCTGTTACATTCTATCCATATAATCGGTGTTGCCCATCGAGTTATAAGGATCGTAATTGGATTCTCTGTTGTTGTTGTAACGATTATTATGATCGTAACTATTATTATAGTTAGGATTGTTGTAATTGTTTGATCGTTGCAACGACGAAATAAGTGCACCAATCATTTTGGTCATTTCCATTAATACGCCTCTTGATTCCTCTTCGGCAGTATCGGTAAGCAGGTTTTGGCGAACAGCCAGCGTTGTATAAACAACACACTGACGAATAGAACTTTTCGCCATTTTCAGGTAGTGGACAAATTGGCTTTTGTTGCGCGCTGACCCTTCAGAAATATAAAGGGAAATACTACGGGCAGCTTCGTTAAAACGTAAAGCAAGTTTAGTCCTGTCTTCTTCAGGAAAAAGCATGGTTTTTTCTTGTACCCAGTTAACATAGTCAAGCGATTTGTGATAAATCCTCAAATCTTCAAACCGGAAAAAGGTTACCGGTCTTTCTTCACTTTCTTGTCTTTCCTGTCTCTCTGGTCTCTCATCTTGATAGCTCATATCACATTAATTTAGGTTTGTAAATAATAAATTTAATTTTGGTTTTTCTATTTTTTGGGATTGTTGGTTATTCCTTGGTTGTTGTATGATGATTAATTAACTTTAAAAGTTGCATCACCCTTTTCAATAAAAGCAATTATTTGATTGGCGGCAGCCTTACCTGCGTTGATATTGGCTTCGGCAGTTTGCGCTCCCATTTTTTTAGGTGTAAAGAAAAATCTTCCTTCAAATTTTTCAGCAATTTCCGATTTGTTATCGGGTGCAATGTCCGAAATGTACTGAAAGCCTTCTTTTTCTTCAAAAATCTTTATAAGGTCATCTTCATCAATAACCTCTTTTCGGGCTGTGTTAACCAAAACAGCATTGTCTTTCATAATTGATAACAACTTATGATTGATGCTTTTTATGGTGTGTTGGTTGGCCGGAATGTGAAGGCTGACAAAATCGCACGAAGCATACATATCTTCAACCTTATCAAAAACTTTTACACCATCGGCTTCAATGGCTTCTTTTGGCACAAACGGATCGAAAGCAGCCACTTCCATACCAAAACCTTTGGCAATACGGGCAACATTTTTACCAACATTACCGTAGGCATGTATTCCGATTGTTTTTCCTTTTAACTCGTGGCCGGAGGTTCCGTTGAAATGGTTTCGGTATTGAAAAACCATCATACCCATAACAAGCTCGGCTACGGCATTTGAATTTTGCCCCGGTGTGTTCATCACCGTAACTCCTTTGGCAGTGGCAGCTTCGAGGTTAACATTGTCGTAACCGGCACCTGCGCGCACCACAATTTTAAGGTTTTTGGCGGCATCAATAACGGCAGGTGTAACTTTATCGCTTCTGATAATCATTGCGTCAACATCCTGCACGGCATTAATCAAATCCTCTTCTCCGGCATATTTTTCCAGAAAAACATATTCGTAACCGGCGTTGTCAAATACCGATTTTATTTGGTCAACGGCAGCTTTTGCAAAAGGTTTTACGGTGGCAATAAGTACTTTTGGCATAACAGTAAATTTTATGGTTTGCTATTTATTATCATTTTCAAAATCCTGCATGCATTGAACCAACGCTTCTACGCTTTCGATGGGCAGGGCATTGTAAGTAGATGCTCTGAAACCGCCTACCGAGCGATGGCCTTTAATGCCAACCATTCCTCTTTCAGTGGCAAAATCAAGAAATGCTTTCTCTTTGTCTTCGGCACCATCGTTCATAACAAAACAGATATTCATAATAGAACGGTCCTCTTTGTTGGTAACGGTTCCTTTAAACAGGCTGTTTCTGTCAATTTCATCATACAACAATGCGGCTTTCTGCTGATTATACTCATGCATTTTTTCAACGCCGCCACGACCATCAATCCATTTTAAGGTTTGCAATGCAGCAAATACCGGAAGCACCGGAGGTGTGTTGAACATGCTGCCTTTGTCGATGTGTGTTTGATAATTGAGCATGGTTGGAATGTTTCTGTCCACTTTGCCCAATATGTCGTTGCGAATAATTACAAAAGTAACGCCCGCCGGAGCCAGGTTTTTTTGTGCTCCGCCATAAATCAACACATATTTTGAAATATCAACCGGACGGCTCAAAATGTCGGATGACATGTCGGCAACCAACGGTACAGGCGAATCGATATCGGTTTTTATCTCGGTACCGTAAATGGTGTTATTGGTTGTAATATGAAAATAATCAGCATCTTCAGGAATTTTATAATCCTTTGGGATATAGTTAAAAGTAGCATCTTCCGAAGAGGCAACCACATCAACTTCACCAAAATTTTTGGCTTCTTTAATGGCCTTTTTCGACCAGGCGCCGGTATTTAAATAGGCAGCCTTTTTGTTAAACAGGTTAAAAGGAACCATAGCAAACTGGGTACTGGCACCTCCTCCAAGAAAAAGTACCGAATATCCGTCGGGAATATTTAAAAGCTTTTTAAAAAGTGACTGGGCTTCATCCATTACAGCAACAAATTCTTTGCTTCGATGCGAAATGGACATCAGGGAAATGCCGGTACCGGCAAAATCACGAACAGCTTCTGCTGTTTTTTCTATGGTATAATCAGGTAAAATAGACGGACCTGCATAAAAATTATGTTTTGTCATGTTCCTTTATTTTTTTGGTTTTATAATAAGTGGGGCAAAGATAATATTCTATTGAACTTTTTAAACATTTTTAAGGTTAGAATTATCCTAAATAATATTAAATAAACAGCTCTTTTTTAACCTTGTGCGTCAACAATCCTCAAAAAATGATTTTTATCATGTATTTTTTTTGTAAACCGGGCTATGGTGCATTTGTTATATTTGCACGCAACGTGTCCGGGAAGTGTCAGGTTTATTATTTTAAGGTTTTCTCTGTCATGCGTGGATGAAGCCTACAACCAATGGCCGGAGAACCTTGTCATTTAAGTTGCGGTTATTAAAAAATGATTTGCCATTTAAAAATTAGTAACAATTGAAAAAACGGTCGGTATTACTTTGGTTTGTGCTTTTCAGCGTGATGCTTTTTGCTCAAAAAAAAGAGGCTAAAAAAATAAAACTCAAAGAGGGCTATGGTTTTGTGTTGGGAAATATTGGCTTTGCAGTTGACAGCTCCGACTTTTTTATTGGCGATGTTCAGTCGGGAACACAGTCCACTTATAAACTGAAGATGTACAATTATGGAAAAGAAGAGGTGGTGTTTTCTCCCGGAAAAAGCAGTCAGCTTATTTCGGTAACATACGATAATTCAATTCTTTATCCGCACACTGAAGGGGTGGCCAATGTCCATTTTAATGCTGTACGCGAGTTACCACCCGGCCCGGTGCAATTGGAAGTTGTTATTGAAACAAACGACGAACTGAATCCATGGAAGTTTTTGTATCTGAATGCCAACATTATTAAAGGAGGTGGTATCGAAATAGGCAAAACACATTATATAGATACTGTTCCGAGAATGGTGTTTAACCATTATAACTTTGAGTATGGCCACAAAATCTTCAATGGACGCGTCCGGCACGATTTTATGTTCTCAAATATGGGATCGAAAGAACTGGTAATTAAAAAAATTGAATTGTGTAACGGATGTGTTTTAAAAGGGAAACCCAACAGGGTTATTGAACCCGGTGAAAGCGGCAGCCTGGTACTTGCTATTAAAACCCGCGGAATAGGGGTAGCTCACCGAAGCATTAAGGTTTACACCAACGACCCTGTTAATCCGGTTATTTATCTTGGCATTCATGGCACCGTAACTTTTAGCGGCCCCGCAAAAAAAGACCCCGCCTTTTGTAAAGAGAGCTTTTAAAGGTTGCTATATTAGCTAATTCTTACTTTGATTTAATAAAAGTACTATCATATCAAATAGTACACTGATTTTTATGATTTGACTGATTCGACTGATTTTCTTCTTATCATAACAATCAGTTCTATCAGCCCGATCAGTGTACTATTAAAAGACAGAAAGTTTATGTCGCTTATGGAACAACAACACAGCAAAATGGTTCTAAATAAATTGTAACATCAAAATATTAATTAGCCAAACCTGGCCATCAGAATACTTCTTGTAAAAATCTTCTTTCTTATGAAACTAATAATGTTTACTTTTGAGAAAATAATTTTTTAATAAAATACCATTATGAAATCAATCAAAGGAACACAAACCGAGCAAAACCTGCTTAAGGCTTTTGCCGGTGAATCACAGGCACGTATGCGTTACGATTATTTTTCAAAACAGGCCAAAAAAGAAGGCCTTGAACAAATTTCAGCCATTTTTAACGAAACGGCGCTAAACGAAAAAGAGCATGCAAAGCGATTTTTTAAATTCCTTGAAGGGGGAATGGTTGAAATAACAGCTGCTTATCCGGCAGGCATTATCGGCACCACCCTCGAAAATTTAAAAGCTGCCGCCGATGGCGAAAATGAAGAGTGGTCAGAATTATACCCCGAATTTGCCGATGTGGCCGAAAAAGAAGGGTTTAAAGATGTTGCCATTGCATTCAGGATGATTGCCCGCGTGGAAAAGGCACACGAAGAACGCTACAGAAAGTTATATGACAATCTGGATAGCGGAAGAGTCTTTGAACGTGAGGGAGTTATCGTATGGAAGTGCCGTAACTGCGGTTATTTACACGAAGGCAAAAAAGCACCTAAAAAATGCCCGGCCTGTTTGCACCCTCAATCCTATTTTGAAATTCAGGAAACTAATTTTTAGGTTTATTCAATTTGGTAATTACGGTTATCCATTTTCGTAATTGGATATAAAACATCCGGCAAAACCAAATACTGTTTTGCCATAATGTGCGCAGTTTCAATCACTCCCTGTTTTTGGCACGCGTATTGGTAAAGAAGTGCATCATCAGGAGGGAACCTGCTGGTAAATGTAAATTTGGTTTTGGTGAATCAGGTCGGTGTAACAAACTCCGGCCTTTTTCTTTTTTATGTGTTCATACTCAACCATTTTGGAGGTTTAAATACAATACAAACCGCGGCAGGCATCAACGGCATAAATAAAACAGCTTAGTTTATATTCCTTCTGAATTATCTTTTTCGCTTGTTTACAATACTTCTATTGTTTATTTTTACACAGCTAATATTATCAATATAAAAATTATCAATATGAAGTCACACGTTTCGCTTGAAGTCCAATGTCCGTTTTGCATGAAATCATTTATGTGTGAAGAGCACAAGTTGCACCATTTTCCCAGCATCAAATTAAATGTAATGACCCCAAAGCAGAGAGGAACCATTCATCTGTGTTCGGTTTACGAATGTTTTGATCACTATTCGGATATTGACATCCCCGACAAAACCATTGTTGAGTTTACCTGCCCCCATTGCAACAAAGAGCTATTGGTAAAAGAGGAGTGTAAAATTTGTGGCGCCCCCATGGTTTCGCTGACTTTAAAAACGGGAGGCCGGGTAAACATTTGTTCACGCAAGGGCTGCTCAAATCACTATGTGGCTTTTGAAGACCTTAACAGCGAACTGCTTAGCTTTTACGAAAAATTTAAATATGGACATCACAAATAATAACTGCTATTGTCTATCTATTACTCTACAACAAGTTAGCATCAAAAGCACTATATTTCTCTCTTATTTTAAATGCTCCGGCGTTAACAATTGTGCCATCTTTAAACAGCAAATCAGCAGGCTCAAAAACCTCTTCTATCATCCAGCGCGAACGGTTAATAATCTCATCCGATACCTCTTTTGTTCGCTGAAAAACAGTTGCAGGCTTGTTTTCGAGTTTTTGACTTATCAGCATCCAAACGGACTGCATAATTTCAGCAGGTTCATACCCACTGATAACAACTCCTTTATTATAGGTGAGTGAAATTGATGAATAGGCACCCGGTCCCGTGTTTAATCCCACCTTCAAAGGAATTATAAAACCATCAATGTTATGTTTGCCGGAGGCCAGTGCTTTAATAATACCCGGCATTTGACAATGCTGCTGAAACACAAAAAAGTTTCTAAACCCAACGGTTTTTGCTTTAGCCAACCCTGCCGCCGTTACCAGGGCTTCATCTTCGTATCCTGTAATGGCATACAACACTTTGTTCCGGCGTTTTTTTGATGCCACCACCATGGCACCGAGAATATCATCAACAATTCTGATGTCAGCGCCGGACTCCATCTGATCCTTAAGGTTTGATTGCGAACCCGGTAAGGATAAATAGTGCTCTTTAATGGTAAGAATAGCCTTTTCCGATTTGGAAAAATCAATCATCCTGTCCACAAAATCCGTGTCCTCACAAAATAAACCAAAATCCGTTTCGCTCTTCAACGAAATCCAATCGGGCAACCAATCCTCCAATTCATATTTTTGCACTATATTCCTTAAGTCGGCACCCGGCATCAAAATTGTAAAAGGCTCTGCCTCAACATCGTTTATCAACGAAGCAAAATGTTTTACCACATCGCGGTCTATGTAATTTTCCGGTAAACTCATTATATAACAATTTACATCCCCTACTCTATCGGGCACAAAATTAACCCTTTTATACTTGTCAAAAAAACATCTGCACCTTAATATCGAAGTTGTTTATAAGACTAATTCAAATCAATTTATATTGTTTCTAAATTTTATATCTGTTAAAACTTTAACAGTAATATGATTTATATTTGCTGTGAAATTATTAACAAATAGAAATGCCCATTAATTTTAATAAAACATAACGTTATGCAAGACCTCATAACCAAAATAGTTAAGCGCTATCAGAGCGACAAAACCCGGCTGATGGATATACTGATGGATATCCAAACCGAGCGTGGTAACTTGTCGCGCGACGATTGCGGCCGGCTGGCACAAAAACTTAAAATGTCAACGGCAGAAGTTTGTGAAACAGCCAGCTTCTATCATTTTTTAACCTGCAAAGAGGCTCAGTATAAGATTTATCTTAACAACAGCATCACCTCCGAAATGGCAGGGCGTAAAATAGTTGCCGAAGCATTTGAAAAGGCATGTAACACATCATTTGGAGAAGTATCTGACGATGGGATGTTTTTTCTGGAGCATACCTCCTGCATCGGGATGAACGATCAGGAGCCTGCTGCACTTGTCAATGGCGTACCATTTACACAACTAACTCCTTACCGGGTTAAGGAGTTGATTACCGAATTGAAAAAAGGAAAATCACCCAAAGAAGCCATGTATGAAGCGCTTGGCGACGGCAGAAACAGTAACAACCTTATTCATAGCATGGTAAACAACCACATCAGAAAAAGAGGAGCAATTCTCACCAATGACTACCAACCTTTTGAAGTGGTAAAAACCAAACTTTGCGAACGCTCACCCGAAGAGATAATCACCATAGTAGAAGGTTCCAACATTCGCGGTCGTGGCGGTGCAGGTTTTCCTACCGGGTTAAAATGGAAGTTTGGCCGGCTAACCAAAGCCGAACACCGGGTTATAATTTGTAATGCCGATGAAGGAGAACCCGGAACATTTAAAGACAGGGTGTTGCTTACCGAATTTCCTGAACTGGTATTTGAGGGCATGCTAATAGCTGCCTTTGCCACAGGTGCCGACATTGGTGTTTTGTACCTGCGCCATGAGTATAAATATCTGCTTAACTATCTCAACAGCATTTTGGAAAAGATGCGTAAAGATGAATTGTTGGGCAACAAAATAAACGGATGTAAGCACTTCAATTTTGATATCCGCATTCAACTCGGTGCTGGTGCCTATGTATGTGGTGAGGAGTCGGCCTTAATTGAATCGATGGAAGGAAAACGGGGAGAACCTCGCGACAAACCGCCATTCCCTGTGGAAAAGGGTTATTTGGGATATCCAACCATTGTTAACAATGTGGAAACGCTGGCATCGGTGGTAAAAATTATTAAAAATGGTGCCGCCTGGTTCGATAATATGGGCACTTCCGATTCGGCCGGGACAAAAATTCTTAGCATTTCGGGCGACTGTCTCCATCCGGGTATTTACGAAGTGGAATGGGGCACCACCGTAAGAGAAGTTCTTGACATGGCAGGAGCTTACGATGTTCAGGCAATTCAGGTGGGCGGACCGTCGGGTATCCTGCTTTCCGAAAAAAGTTTTGACCGAACCTTAAGTTATTCCGACCTCGCCACCGGAGGCTCCATGATTATTTTTAACCACTCACGTGATATTCTGCGCGAGGTAGTTTTAAACTTTATGGACTTCTTTATCGAAGAATCGTGTGGCTCTTGTTCTACCTGCCGAATTATGCCAGTGGTGTTAAAAAACAAACTGCAAAAAATATTAAACGGACATGGCGTAAAACAAGATTTGGAAGATCTTGCTTCGTGGGGAAAACTTTTAAAAATCAGTCGTTGCGGACTTGGGCAAACAGCAGGCAATCCTGTGTTAACCAGCCTGGCCAACTTTAGAAAACTGTATGAAAACTTAATACAGCAGGATAAGGAGTTCGACACGGGCTTTGATTTGGAGAAAGCTGTGGTTGAGTCGTGCAATTTTGTGAATCGCAAACCGGTTTTAGAAACAAAAAATTTGAATTAAAATGGCTGATACAATTAAAATAAAAATCGACGGTAAAGAAATCGTAACATCAAAAGGGAAAACCATACTGGAGGCAGCAACCGACAACAATGTTTATATTCCCACACTTTGCCATTTCCCCGGGGTACCTCCCAAAGGCTCATGTCGCATTTGTACCGTAAAAGTCAACAACAGGTTTATGACCTCCTGCTCCACACCTGCAGCCGACGGCATGACCATTAACAACAATCACGATGAAATTCTGGACTTCCGGAAAAGCATTGTAGAGCTACTTTTTGTGAGCGGCAATCACTTTTGCCCTGCCTGCGAAAAAAGTGGTAACTGTGAGCTTCAGGCGCTGGCATACCGACTGGGCATGTTGGTACCACGGTTTCCGTTTTTATTCCCTAAAAAAATGGTGGACGCCTCCAGCCCAAAAATTATTAAGGAGCAAAACAGATGCGTTTATTGCAAACGTTGTATAAAAACCATTAAGGACAAAGAGGGCAGACACTATTTTGCCTTTAACAACCGTGGCAACAAACTGGAAGTTGTTTTAGACAAACAAATGGGAAACACCATTTCCGACAAACTGGCCCAACAAGCCATGGATAACTGCCCGGTAGGCTCTATTATCTATAAAGGAAGAGGATTTTCGCAGCCCATAGGGACAAGAAAATATGACAAGGAACCCATTGGCAGCAACATTGAAGATTAATTGAAAAACAGAAAATCATGGAAAAAAAAGTAATAGCTACCACCTCATTGGCAGGATGTTTCGGTTGCCACATGTCGTTTTTAGACATCGACGAAAGACTGCTTGATTTAATAGAACTGGTAGAATTTAACAAATCGCCCATTGACGACATTAAAAAGTTTACCAAACCTGTTGACATTGGCATTATCGAAGGCGGTTGTGCCAACAGCGAAAATGTGGAAGTATTAAAATATTTTAGGGAGAACTGTAAAATTCTTGTTTCGTTGGGCGAATGTGCCATTATGGGCGGGCTTCCGGCCATGCGCAACGGAATTCCCATCGACGAATGTATTGAGGAGGCCTATCTGAACGGCCCCACGGTACAGCTGAACAAGGAAAAGATTTTACCCAACGACGATGAGATACCCATGTTGTTAGACCGTGTGGTACCTTGCCATGAAGTGGTAAAAATTGATTATTTCCTTCCGGGTTGTGCACCTCGTGCCGATCTAATTTGGGACGCGCTGGTAGCCATTGTTACAGGCAAAGAAATGGACTTGCCGTACGAAGTTGTAAAATTTGATTAAAACATGAAAAGCAAAATATTATGTC
>WGDP01000057.1 GCA_015493215.1 Bacteroidales bacterium
AAAAAAGGTAAATATTTTTTCATAAGAAATGGTATTTTAAACAAAAGTAATAAAAATGATGTGCTAATTTATTCAATTTGAAAACAATCTGTTGCTCACAGATTAAATTGGTTTTTACGACTCACAGCAGATTGGTTAATTATTAACTTCTAAGCTTTCAGATTTGCCCGCCCGAACGTGCCTTTTCCGTACGGGCGAGCCTGCCCGTCCGGCTGGCCTGCGGTAAGCAGGCAAGGCGGATAATCTGAAAGGCTTTAACACATTCATTACATGTGTATTATATCGTTCAGATTGCATATCTGAACGAGCTTATAGGGGAAACTTGTCCAAAGCAGCCATGGCCTGTCAAACTTATTCTTCCCCAACAAAAAAATATGCTTTGTCGCTTAAAGCGAAGCCCCCGTTAAGCCCTCGTTTTTGTTCCGGCGCTTCCAATCCTAAAAAACCTAATCCCGGCCCTCTTCCGTTAACAGATGTTAAAACCTGTGGTACAGTAAACTTTCACCTATTTTTTATGTCATTAATTTTGATATTTTTGCGCAACTCCTAAAAAAATAAATTTATGTCTTTTGATAGCGAAAAACTTATTCCCGAAGGACTGACTTACGATGATGTTTTGTTGGTGCCTGCGCGGTCGGCAGTTTTGCCGCGCGAAACCGATCTCTCCACAAAGTTCACCAAAAACATCACCCTTAAAATTCCCATTGTTTCGGCGGCAATGGATACCGTTACCGAATCAAAGCTGGCCATTGCCATGGCACAACTTGGCGGCATCGGGGTACTTCATAAAAACATGACCATCGAAAAACAAGCCAACGAAGTTCGCAAAGTAAAACGAGCGGAAAACGGCATGATTATCGACCCCATCACCTTACGGATTAATGCAACGGTAGGCGACGCCTTAAAAATAATGGAGGAGTACAGCATTGGCGGCATCCCCGTTGTTGACGACACCAACAAGCTGGTGGGTATTGTTACCAACCGCGACCTGAGGTTTGAACGCAACATGCGCAAATCGGTGAACGATGCCATGACCAGCGAAAACCTGATTACAACCACCGAATTTACCAATTTTGAACAAGCTGCCGACACCCTTCAAAAATACAAAATAGAAAAACTGCCGGTTGTTGACGATGATTTTAAACTGGTAGGATTAATTACCTATCGCGACATTATTAAAATCAAAGAAAATCCCAACAGTTGCAAGGACGAAAAAGGCAGGCTAAGAGTTGCCGCAGCAGTGGGCGTTGCAGGCAACACCATGGAACGTGTTGAAGCACTCATTGAAGCCGGCGTTGACGCCATTGTTATCGATACGGCTCACGGCCATTCAAAAGGAGTATTGGACATGGCTCGTTTGGTAAAGCAAAAATTTCCCGACACCGACCTGATTGTTGGCAACATTGCCACCGCCGAAGCAGCCCTCGATTTAATTGCTGCCGGTGCCGATGCCATTAAAGTGGGAATTGGTCCCGGTTCAATATGCACCACCAGAATTATTGCCGGCGTTGGCGTACCACAGCTAACTGCCGTTTACGATGTTGCCCAGGCGGTTAAAGGTACCGGCATTCCGGTTATTGCCGATGGCGGCATCCGATATACCGGCGATATTGTTAAAGCCATTGCTGCCGGTGCCGATACCATTATGGCTGGCTCCCTTTTTGCCGGCGTTGACGAATCTCCGGGTGAAACCATCATTTTTGAAGGAAGAAAATTCAAATCCTACCGCGGCATGGGATCGGTTGAAGCCATGCAGGAAGGCTCCAAAGACCGTTATTTTCAGGATATGGAAGACGACATTAAAAAGCTGGTGCCCGAAGGCATTGTGGGGCGCGTACCCTACAAAGGATCGCTTGCCGAAGTTATTCATCAAATGGCGGGAGGATTGCGGTCAGGCATGGGCTACACAGGCTCGGCAACCATTGAGGCATTGCAAAAAGCGAAATTTATTAAAATTACTTCAGCAGGTTTTGCCGAAAGCCACCCGCACGATATTACAATTACACGAGAAGCACCAAATTATAGTAGTAAAGGATAAACAGATTATTAAATCAATAAAAAATATTAAAATGAAACGTATTGTTAAACAAGCTATTCTGTTAATGATAACCCTGTTTATGATTCAGGGAGTTAACGCCCAGTTTTTTAAACCACTCGAAAAACAAACATTGCTCACCCTTGGAAACGAAAAAATTCCGGTTAACGAATTTTTACGTGTTTACGAAAAAAATAACACCGATCAGGAACGGCAAAAACCAAATGCCATAAAAGATTATCTCGACCTTTACATTAATTTTAAACTTAAAGTAAAAGAGGCCGAAGATTTAAAAATGGATACGATTGCCTCCTTTAAAAAAGAGCTTCACGGTTACCGCGAACAACTTGCAAAGCCCTATTTTACCGATAAATCGGTAAACGAAAAACTGCTTAAAGAGGCGTATGACAGAATGCAACAAGATGTAAGAGCCAGCCATATTTTATTAATGGTGGACGAAAACGCAAGTCCCGAAGACACCCTAAAGGCCTGGAATAAGATTAACAAGATCCGCCAGGAGATTATTGATGGCAAACCCTTTGCCGAAGCCGCACAGGAATACTCCGAAGACCCATCGGCAAAAGACCAAAAAGAGGTACCCGGCAAAAAGGCTGCCCGTAAAGGAAACCATGGCGACCTCGGTTATTTTACCGTCTTCAATATGCTTTACCCGTTTGAAACAGCTGCTTACGAAACCCCTGTGGGAGAAGTATCAAAACCTGTAAGAACCCATTACGGATACCACCTTGTTTATGTTACCGATAAAAAACCGGCCATGGGTGTTGCCGAAGTGGCTCATATCTTTGTAAGATTGCGTCCCGATGCCAGCGAAAACGATGTAAAACGCAAAACCGAAAAAATAAATAAAATCTATCAGAAATTACAGGACAGCCTTTCGTGGGATGCAGCTGTTGTGCAATATTCCGAAGACAAAGGCTCCGTTTCAAAAGGCGGAAAACTTTCAAAATTCACATGCAGCCGTATTGTTCCCGAATTTGTTGAAACCATCGACAGCCTGAAACCCGGCCAATACTCAAAACCCGTTCGCACCATGTACGGCTGGCACATCATAAAACTTATCAGCACCAAAAAACCCGGTACCTTTGAAGAGGAGAAAGCAGGCCTAGAAGAACGCATAAAAAAAGATTCGCGATCGAAACTCAGCAAAGAATCGGTAATTGCCAACATCAAAAAAAACAATCACTTTAAAGTATATCCCGATGCAAAAACAGCGATTTTTGCCGCCATCGACACCACAGTTCTCTACCAAAAATTTAGTGCCGACAGCCTGCCTTCAACATTAAACAAGCCACTTATCAAACTTGGGAAAGTTACCAAAACCCAAAAGGACTTTGCCGATTATGTGGCAAAAAATCAGAAAAAACAGGCCAACACCGACAAAGATGTTTATTTAAATAAGCTTTTTGACAAGTTTGTTGAAAAAACATGCATGGACTTTAAAGATGCCAATCTTGAAAAGGAGTATCCTGACTTTGCCAGCCTTATGAAAGAGTACCACGATGGAATACTCCTGTTTAATTTAAGCGATGAAAAAGTGTGGTCGAAAGCAGTTAAAGATTCAGCCGGACTTACAAAGTTTTACAACGAAAACAAGATAAATTACCAATGGGGGCCAAGAGCCGATGCCACTGTTTTTGAAATCAACAAAAAAGAAGATGTGGAAAAAGCCCTGAAAGTAATTAAAAACGGCAGCGACGATGGCGACATTGCCAAACAATTATTACAGGACAGTATTACTTCGGTAAAAATTATTCCCGGGAAATTTGAAAAAGGTGACAACAAATATGTTGACGCAGTAAAATGGAAACCCGGTTTTTATGCAGCCGGTAACTCCGATGTGGAAGACCTCCACGTTTACGTAAAAATTAAAAAGATAATTAAACCTCAGGCCAAACAACTTGAAGAAGCCAGAGGACTGGTAACTGCCGATTACCAAAACTATCTTGAAAAACAGTGGGTTAAAGACTTAAAACAAAAATACCCGGTTAAAGTAAACGAAAAGGTATTAACAAAAGTTATTGAGCAGGAGCAGAATAAAAAATAATTAACTCATCGAAATTGCCATTTTCTTTACCATTTCGGGTATGCGATTATGGCAATTTCTTTTTTTTCCAATGAACAAATTCATCTTTTCCATATTAATATTGCTTGCGTTGGTAAGTGGTTGCAACCATGCTAAAGAGGGCACTCCTCTGGCAAGGGTTGGCGATGATATTTTGTATGAAAAAGATTTAAAAGGCCTCCTCCCTCCCAACACCGAACCACTCGACTCCATAGTCTGGGTACGCAACTATACCCACAACTGGATTAAAACCAGGCTGCTATTAAACAAAGCATTGCAAAACCTTAAACCCGAAGACATTAACTTTGAACAACAGCTCGAAAAATACCGCAACTCACTCATTTCATATACTTACGAAACCGAACTCATCAGTCAGCAGATGGATACAACCGTTTCAGACTCTGCCATAAGCAATTACTACAACAACCACAAAAGAGATTTTGTGCTGCTAAAAAATATCGTCAGAGCCATGTACGTGGTTATCGAAAAAAACAAAAGCCTCGAAAAGCACTTCACACACCTTTTTAAATTACCTGATTCCGTTATGATGGATTCGTTGGAATACAACTGTAAAGAATATGCCATCAACTATTTCCTCGACACCACCGTTTGGATACCCTTTGAAAAGGTAACTAAAATCATTCCGCTAAAAACATATAACAAAGAGCTTTTCTTAAAAAATAATAAGTTTGTGAAGGTTAAAGATAAGAATACAGTTTATCTGATTAACTTTGTTGACTTTAAAATAAAAAACGACTTTTCACCGTTGGAGTTGGAAGAAAATAATATTCGTAATATTATAATCAACAGCAGAAAGATGGAATTTATCAAAAATTTACACGAAAAAATCTATCAGGAAGCTGCACGTAAAAATGAATTTGAGATTTACACTTATGACAAATAAAATAAATATTCAATGGCTGAAAGGGTTCATCCTCTTACTAACAGCCATTAGTATAGCACCTGTTAAAGCACAACAGCCTCAGGTAATTGACCAGATAGCAGCACTGGTTGGGCGCAACATGATATTGCAGTCGGATATCGAAAACCAGTACATTAACTACCGGATGCAGCGTGATATAAAAGGTAGCGCCTCCGATGTTAAATGCAGCATTCTTGAAGATATGCTTTTTCAAAAACTGTTGGTTGCACAGGCCGAAGTTGACAGTATTACAGTAGATGATGCACAAGTTAACTCAGAACTTGACCGAAGAATAGGAACTTTTATCAATCAGTTTGGGTCGCAGGAAAAGCTGGAACAATATTACAACAAAACCATCACCCAAATAAAATCGGAGCTTTTTAATGTAATTAAAGAACAGCTGCTTGCACAACAGGTTCAACAGCAAATTATTGCCGATGCTACGGTTACACCATCCGAAGTAAAAGCATTTTTCAGGTCGCTTCCTAAAGATAGCATCCCTCAAATAAAAACAGAATATGTAATCCAACAATTGGTAAAAAAACCACCTGTTAGCATTGAAGAAAAAATAAGGGTAAAAAAAGAGTTGCTGGAACTAAGAAAACGAATATTAAACGGCGAAAACTTTTCAACACTCGCTATTCTTTATTCCGAAGACCCCGGTTCCGCAAAAAAAGGCGGCGAACTTGGATTTTATGGCCGTGGGCAACTCTATCCCGAATTTGAAGCAGTGGCTTTTAAATTAAAAGAAGGCGAAGTTTCCGATATTGTTGAAACAGAAGCCGGTTACCATATTATTCAAATGATTGAAAGAAAAGGCGACTACATTAATGTTCGGCACATTTTATTGGTTCCCAAAGTGTCGCCTGCCGACCTTCAAAAAGCACGCAACGAATTGGACAGCATTGCCCTGCTTATTCGTAACGACTCCATCTCATTTGATGACGCCGTTGCCAAATTTTCGGAAGGAGAAAATAAAAATAGTGGCGGATATTTGATAAACCAATATACGGGAGGAACCTCCTTTGAAGCCGAGCAGCTTGATCCGCAAGTATCTTTTGTGGTTGACAAGCTTAAAGTTGGCGAAATATCGAACCCCGTCCCCATGAAAACCGACAAACAAAAAGATGCTTACCGAATTTTATACCTGAAATCCAAAACCAAACCCCATCGCGCTAACCTAAAAGATGACTACCCTAAAATTCAACAGTGGGCATTACAACAAAAACAAAAAGAGGCAATTGATAACTGGGTTAACGATAAAAGTAAAAAAACCTATATTAAAATTAACGATGACTTTAAAAAGTGCTCGTTTCATTATAACTGGTTAAAAACAAAATAATTACAAATTAAACCTATGTCAAACTACAAATCAGATGTTGAAGCCATTGAGGCATTTGTAAATAAATATTCCCTGCTGCAAAAAGAAATTGCCAAAGTTATTGTAGGGCAGGATGAAATTGTAAAAAATACCCTGATTTCAATTTTTAGCAAGGGTCATGTTTTGCTTGTGGGAGTACCCGGTTTGGCAAAAACACTGCTTGTTAATACCGTTGGAAAAGTGCTCGGCCTCTCGTTTAACCGAATTCAATTTACACCCGACCTGATGCCATCAGATATTATCGGCACCGAAATACTTGACGAAAACAGAAAGTTTAAATTTATTCAAGGGCCTGTTTTTGCCAATGTT
The DNA here is from genome assembly GCA_015493215.1 of Bacteroidales bacterium. Lineage (GTDB taxonomy): Bacteria > Bacteroidota > Bacteroidia > Bacteroidales > F082 > B16-G9. Next base: position 6,731 of record WGDP01000057.1, read on the forward strand.
ATTTTAGCCGACGAAATAAACCGTACACCACCTAAAACCCAATCGGCTTTGCTGGAAGCCATGCAGGAAAAAGCGGTTACCGTTGCCGGCGTATCTTATAAACTTCAGGAACCGTTTTTTGTACTTGCAACCCAAAACCCCATCGAACAGGAAGGCACTTACCCGCTTCCTGAAGCCCAATTGGACAGATTTATGTTTAATCTTATTTTAGATTACCCTTCGTTTGCCGAAGAAATAAATGTGGTAAAACGAACAACCACAGAAATAGACGCAAAAGCCGAAGAGGTGATGAACGCAGAAGAAATTTTGTTTTTCCAACAACTGATTCGTAAAATTCCGGTTGCCGATAACGTGCTCGAATATGCTGTAAACCTCGTTTCCAAAACAAGGCCGGGCACACCAAAAGCACATGAGTGGGCCAACAAATTCCTAAACTGGGGAGCAGGCCCGCGTGCATCGCAGTTTCTTATTGTAGGAGCCAAAACACATGCCGCCATTCATGGTAAATTTTCGCCCGATATTGAAGATGTAAAGGCCGTTGCCCTGCCCATTCTGCGGCATCGTATCGTTAGAAATTACAAAGCCGAAGCCGAAGGAATCAGTTTAGACCACATCATTACAAAACTTATGGCAGAATAATTTCTTATTCAAAGAAACCGTTTATCAGGTTATATTTGATAATGAAGTCGTTTAAAGTCTAAGATGTGTTCTGTAGATAAAGTACAGTATATTAATAAAATACATCAAAATATCAAATATTATT
>WGDP01000058.1 GCA_015493215.1 Bacteroidales bacterium
AACCGGTATCTTTTAAAGGTTGAAAACCGTGAAATTGACGATTACGTAAAACGACATCGTTGGGATATGCAAACCACCGGTTCGGGATTGCGTTACCAGATTGTTAAAAAGGGTAGCGGCCGTGCCATAAAAAAGGGCGACAGGGTTGCTTTAAAGTACAACACCTTTTTAATCAACGGGCGTATGATATATTCATCGGTAAAGCTGGGGCCAAAAGTGTTTGAAGTCGGCCACGGTGGCGTTGAAACGGGTCTTGAAGAAGCCATGTTGCATTTGCATAAGGGAGACAAGGCAAACGTGATTATTCCTTCGTTTTTGGCTTTTGGCCTGAACGGCGACGGCGATAAAATTCCGGCACGTGCCATTGTAATTTATAATCTTGAAGTATTGGACGTAAATTAATTAAGGAGAAACAGGCTGTGTGTCTGATTATCCACTCAACAAATAAAATGTTTAAAAAATGAAAAACAATTTGATTTTATGGTTGGCAGCTTTAATGGTATCTGCCGCCTTTTTAACCGCTTGTAATAACAATACAACTGGCAAGTGGAAAACAACCGACGACGGACTTAAATATAAGTTCTACGAGCAAAACAAGGAGGGTAACTTACCGGAAGAAGGCGACTATGTTACCGTTGAAATGATTTATCGCACACCCGACTCTACACTGTTTAACAGCAGTAAACTGCCCCGGCCCATGGAGCTTCCAATGGTAAAATCGGTTCATCAGGGAGATATCTACGAAGGACTTTATATGATGCATGTTGGCGATAGCGCTACCTTTGAGTGTAATGCCGACTCGGTATTCCAAAAATTATTCAGATACAGAACCGTACCCAAAGACCTTCAGGGTGTTAAATCAATATTTTTTGATGTGAAACTGGTAAAACTTACCCCCAAAGCCGAAAAATTAAAAGAAGAGCAAAAAGCTCAGCAGGAACATATGGAACAAATGAAAAAAAATAAAGCCGAAGAAGCCGGCAAGCTGAAAAAATATTTGGCAGATAACAATATAACGGTGAAACCAACTGCCGATTCGCTGTTTATTGTCATCACCAAAAAAGGATCAGGCCCCAAACCTAAAGCAGGGGATATGGTTAAAGTTCATTACACAGGATACCTGCTGGACGGAACCAAATTCGATAGCTCGGTTGACAGAGGTAAACCCTTTGAATTTCAGCTTGGACAGGGCCGTGTTATAAAAGGATGGGACGAAGGTATTGCTGCTTTAAACAAAGGCGCCAAAGCCAAACTAATCATGCCTTCAAAATTAGCTTATGGCGATAGAGGTGCAGGGGGTGTTATTGGCCCTTATTCACCGTTGGTTTTTGATGTTGAACTAATTGATTTTAGTACTCCAAAGAAAAAATAATCAATTGATAAATTAACTTAACAGGCTGTTTAAGATAGTTTTAACTATTTATTTAAACGGCCTGTTTTGGTTTTAGGTATAATTTAATAATAAGAAGTCATGTTTAAAAAGTTATTGCTATCAGTAGTTGTAATGGGCCTGTTGGTTGTTTCGTGTACTCAAAATACTAAATTTGAAGGGTTTACAAAGGGGCCTCACAATGTATGGTATAAAGTTCACCACCGCAGTGGCGATACAGCTAAGGTGCGTTTAAACAACTATGTAACCGTTAATATGCGTTATTACCTTAAAGATACCGTGCTTTTCGACAGTAAAGAGCTGGATAACAAACTTGTTTTTCCGGTTATTAAGCCCATGTTTCAAGGCGATATTTACGACGGGTTAAAGCTTATGGCTGTCGGCGATTCGTTTTCCTTTGCTGCAGTGGCCGATTCGTTTTTTTATAAAACCGCTAACCTCAAAAAACTTCCTGAGTTTGTTACCCCGGGCGAACCCATGTATTTCGACATTAAGGTGTTAAAGGTTCAAACCCAAAAACAGTATCAAAAAGCTGAAAATCAGAAACTGCAGCGCCAAAAGGTAAAACAGTTCAAGCTGATGGCCGATTATGTTAAAAAAAACAACATCACCACCAAGCCCCTGGAATCGGGATTAATTTATACAACCCTGCAAAAGGGCTATGGCCGAAAACCCGCAAAGGGTGATATGTGCCAGGTGTTTATGAAAGTAAGAGCCATTGGCGTTGACTACGATTTATACAATAACTTTGGAAAAGACCCGCTTTTTATCGAATATGGAAAGCCTTTTGATACACAAGGACTGATGCAGGGATTGGGTTTGATGCACGAGGGTGAAAAAGCACAGCTGATTGTGCCTTCCGATATTGGCATTGGCCGCGATGGTAAGGGGGGCGCTGTTCCACCCTTTGCAACCATTATTTATGAAATAAAACTTGACAAGCTTAAAACCAAAGCAGAAGTTGAAAAGATTAGGAAAGCGCTGGCAAAAAAAAATGAAAAGAAAAAAGAGGCCTTAAAAAAGGCGGAGCCAGGAAAAATTGCCGCTTACATAAAAAAACATAACATTACTGTAAAACCCACTGCCGACGGACTTTATTATATTCCTGAAAAAGAGGGGACAGGCCCGCATCCTGAAAAGGGAAATACCTTATCGGTACACTATACTCTGTACAACCTAAACGATGAAAAACTTTTTTCAACCCTCGATGGAGGTCAGCCTTTTAAATTTGTGCTGGGAGCAGGCACGGTGATTCCCGGTTGGGAGGAGGCGCTTCCCATGATGCGCAAAAACGGAAAGGCAAAGTTGATTATTCCTTCAAGCCTTGGTTACAAAGGAGTTGAAAAAAAGGCCTTTAACATTCCACCCTATTCGCCTTTAATTATTGATCTTACGCTTGAAGATATTACGAAGTAGCTTTTTGCTTTAAGGCAATGGCCGATACCCGTATCAGCTCGTTTTTCATAATGGGTTTTGAGATGTATTCGTCAAATCCTTTGGAAAGAAATTCCTCGCGGTCGCCCTGCATGGCATAGGCCGTTTGAGCGATAAAAGGAACCGATTTGTAGGGCATAAACAACTCCTTGATTTTGTCCTTAAGTTTAACACCGTCCCAGGGTTGCGGCAGGTTAATGTCCATCAATACCAAATCGAAAACTTCATCTTCTCTAAAAAAGTTACCTACCGCTTCAAGTGCTTTTTCGCCATTTTCGGCAATAACAAGCGTGGCAGCACTTTTTAAGATTTTAGAAAACAGAAGCCGGTTCATAACATCATCTTCAACCACCAGCACTTTTAACCCTTTCCAGGGGATGGTGCTTTTTTCGGGAGCGGCTTGTTCAGCCGCTTTTTTATCATGTTCGGTTTCAAAGATGTTGGTTGCCGGAAGGGTGAGTGTAAAGGTAATTCCCTGCTCAATGGCCGAATCGATGGCCACTTTTCCTTTCATCAACAGCGCCAGCCTGTTAATAAGCGGATACTCCATGCCGGTGCCGTTAAATCCCGGTATGTAGTTTAACCCTTCACGGTTAAAGGGTGTTAATATATCGGGTAGAAAAGCAGGGTCAAATCCGTGGCCGGTGTTTTGAATTTTTATGGTGCAATGGCTCTCTTTCTTCACCAAGTCAATATCAATAATAACAAATCCGCGGTTGGTGTTGTTAAGTGCTACTTTAATGGCTGTAGCGATAATTTGTTTCAAGATAGCTTCGTCAGCGAGCAGTAAAGGTATTTTTTTAGTGTTAAAAACCAACTTGGCAGACTTTTGTTTGGCACTCCCTTCCAGCTTGTTTACAACCTCTTGTATAACAGCTGTTGCATTAACCTTTGATATCTTGGCAGTTACTTTTCCCGAATCAATGCTGGTGTATTCGTGATAGGCATCAATAATGTTTAACAAAAGTGATGCGTTCTCATCAATTATATCGGCATATTGGTACAGCTCCTTGTTTTTTTGTTTGGCAAATTCGGTTTTAAAGATACCCGATAGCCCTATAATACTTGATAAAAGCGACCTGACCTGAAAATTAATTTCCAGGTTTACTTTGTCAAGCTTTTTCTTTAGCGCGCGTGTGTTTTCTATTTGTTGTTTTAAATTATCGATGGATTGTTTCTTTTCAACTAACTCTTTTTTAATTAGTTCCAACCTCGACCTAATTCCATCTTCCTCTTTAACGGCAAGTGCTTTTCCCTCGTCAAGTAGTTTTAACCTTGCATTTTTGGTATTTAATAACTCTTGTTTGCGTTTTAGCAGTTGTTTTCGTTGCGAGATGATAATAAGAATTAAAATGGTTAAAACAATTAAACTCAGCGCGATGCCCAAAAGCGATATTCCCCAACTAAAAAATCCTTCCTCTTTAACAGGCTTAACGGAGGCAATAAGTGCCAAAAAGTTGGCATCTTCTGCCAGCATATTTTTTCTGGAATAATCGGTGGCCTCATTTTGCCTGTTGGTTTCATCCATAAACAATTTAAAATAGCTGCTTGCCCTTTTAAAATCTTTCTTTTCTCTAAAAAATGCCGACTTACTCAGATAATAGTCCGACAACAACAAAACCGAATCGCTGCCCACAGCATTTAAAATTGTTTCAGCCTGCCCCGTATTATGAACGAGCGTGTAAAGCGATACCAATTCAAGCTGATGCTGAAGCGTCAGAAGAGAGCCACAACCTTTTAACGAATCAAGTGCCTTTAGATGCAGCCCGATGGCTTTGTTGAAATGTTGATTAAGGGTTGCAATTTTAGCTTCCCTTAACAGTAATTTACAACGGTTCTTAGTGTCGGGCTTCAAATCGGTAATTTTATGAATGAGTAGGAGATAGAGCAATGCTTTATCGGTTTTTTGTTCTTCAATAAACATATCGGTAAGCTCAAAACTTGTTGCCAACAAGCTGTCTTTATTGTTTTTGTCGGAGTAGTAACCGATTACTTTTTTGTAAAATTTTTCAGCCTCGTTGTAGTTTTGGGTTTGTTTGTAAGCACGAGCCAGCGTTTTGTTAACAGTTGTTTTTTGCTCAGGGGAGATGTTATCATTATCGGGTTTAAAACGTTTATCGGTGAGTAGTATGATGGAAATAGTGGGGAGTTTAAGGCGGTTAAGGCTTTGCGTCAGCTCGATAAGTTGATTTATATTGTCGCGGCTGTAATCTTCAGGTGATACCGATAACACCGATTGAATGTTTCTGTTCAGAACAATCAGCCCCGAATCGCCGGCTATGTTGTTTGCATAACCCGAAAAGACTGATAGGAAGGCAAGCAGCAAAGCTGACAGCGTTTTATTTATAAAACTCTTAAACATGCTTGTTACCGTTACCGGTTTTTTTTGTTTTTCGGGCGATGTACAAAAATTCCTTTTTATTTAATGCGTATCTGTCGGGGTTTTGCATTTGCCACAGTTCGTCGCCCGGTTTTGTTTTGGTTACCTTAAATCCGGCCTCTGCTAACCGTACAGGATAGTCGGTTCCATAAAGCCGTATGTGGTCAAATTGTCCGTAATACTTTTCCCGTTCAGCCCTTGTTTTAATGGATTCATCCTCAAAAGTTTTATCCAGCTTGTTGGCGACAGGAACCTGCAAAATAGCTGTTCCTCCTGGTTTTAGCACCCTGAATATTTCACTTAACACCTGCTTTTCTTCCCGAATGTGTTCAAGCACATGATTGGCAATAACAAAATCGAAGCTGTTATCATCAAACGAAAGTGCTCTGAGGTCGATTACAGGCAGCTCATCGTTGTAATAAAAGCCCTCCTGATACTTGGTGCCTGCATAATAATTGAGGTTGTCCATCTTTTTAAACACTTTGTAAAGCGATGGTTCGGGAGCCACATGTAAAACCCTTTGGTTTCCGGTAAAGAAGTCGGTTTTTTCCTTTAAGTATAAATAAACCAGGCGGTCGCGGTCGGTACTCTGACAGCGGGGGCAGATATTGTTGAGGCGGTAGCCGCCTCCAATAATCTCTTTTTCTTTAATAACCGGCAAATCAAACCCTCCGGGAAGCATTTTTTTAAACGAGTGCTGACAAACAGGACAGTAAAACCGGTTTCCTTTGTAAATATAAGTCCTTACAATCGCCCTGAGGTTTTTTAGCAGGTAACCCGCCTTTCGCGGAATAATATTTTTGATGATGCTATTCATGAACAATAACTAACGGAAACGATTTTTCACCATGTTTGAAGGTGGCAACCATCCGGTAAACACCATCGGGCAGGTTTGAAACATTAATGGATGCTGCATGAACACCTTTCGCAACAACAGCACCGTTTAGGGCGACTATGGTTAGTTTTAAAACAGGGTTTTCCGTGTTTGCGGCCACATAAACCATGCTGTTGGCAGGATTTGGATAAACAATTGCATTTTCGGCGGTAACTTCTTCCACCGAAATGGTTGGATCCTGGCATTCGTAAGCACCCATGTCGGTATAATTATGAAACGGCCTTACCCTGCCTTCGATATCAAAAACCAATCCTTCGGAGGTTGTCAAATCTTTTCCGTTGTCGATAAGCGGAGAGGTGGGTTTCAAATCGTAATTATCAGTATCGGCATCTAAAAATTTGACATCTTCAAGGTTGCTGCTGCTGTAATTGTTCGACAGCTCCACCTGTGATTCGTCAACATTAATGTTGTAAAAGGCACTTTCGCCGGCATCGGTATAACCGGGGTTGATAACGGCATTATTAATAAGGTATCCCATATTGGCCTCGTCGTTGGCGTAAGTAATGCCAAACGATTTGGGGCTGACGATGGTGTTGTTGTAAATTTTATTGTCTTCGCCGGTTGCGGTAACAGCTTTTCCAAGGTAGATGCCATGTTTAAAGGCAACCGGATCGTTGGGCATGTATGCTCTTCCGGCTCTGACAATGAGATTGTTAAACACCCGCATGGAACCAAGTCCGAAGAGGTCAATTCCATCGCCTTTGCCGTCGTAAATTTTGTTGTTATAAACATCTGCACGGCTGCCACCACCTATTATAATGCCACTCATCTGCCCGTTGTGTCCCGCATAGGAGTCGTTTCGAACAATATTGTTATAAACTTTACAATCCTGCTCGGCCGAACTTACCTGAATGCCGTCCCAACCGGTATTTTCAATAATGTTGTTGTAAACCCTTGTGCCGATGAGCACATGGGGATAAACCAGCGTATCGCAATCACCGGTAAGATGTTGTCCCGAATACTTTGAGCTGCCAATGTACAATCCTTCGTCGGCCACATCGTGTACATAGCAGTCGTGGAACTTAAAATTATACATGGTAAACTTATCGCGGGTGGAGGAGAAATCGTTGCAGGTGGGGTCGGTTTTGGCGTAAACTCCGGCAATGGGTGTGTTGGCAATCTCCATGTTTTCAATTTCAACATCGGTGCTAAGGTCGCCAACGGCAAGGCCTGTTCCTCCTGCAACACGCTGAACCTGAAATCCATATTGTATGCTGTCGGTTCCTGTACCGCTGACTTTAATAAACGATGAGTGCGCTATTTTAATGCCGTAATAGTTGTCGGTATTAATAACCACTGCGCCATCAATGTTAATAAACTGAATGGGCATTTGTGCCGTGCCATGTACATTACGGATTAGTAAAAAATCTTTTGACGAGCCCTTGATACAAACCACATCACCGGGGTGGATAGTGCCATGTGCATCGTCGATAACAAATGTTGACGGTGGGATTTCCACATCACAAACACGCTGTTGCGACCTTACCTGAAAGGCTGAAAAAAGCAACAAAAAAATCAGCAGTTTTGACAAATTATACATTTTTATATTCATTTTTTATCCTCTTTTTGCTCGTTCCCAATTAACACTTTGCTGGCCTTTAAAATAGCGTTTTATTCCCATCCACACAGCATAATTCATCACCAAAAAGTAGTATGGGATGTATAGCAGTTTAACCTTTATATTTTTATTTTCAAGATACCACCCAAGCATTGCCATGGCGTAAAACACAAGCTGGGCGTAAAACAGAAGGGTGTATAGATTGCTGAAATTGTCAAATCCGTTAACATAGGCCATCCAAAGGTTTAACAGAAAAATAATCGGCAGCGACAGGGGAGCTACCGTCCACCTTAAAACCCTGTGCGAAATGTACTGAAAGCTAAGAGTACCGTATTTAAACAAGTTTAGAAGTGGTTTTAACCTTATAATCGACTGAATACCACCGGCTGCGATACGTACTTTTCGTTTTAGCTCCTCTTTTACATTGGCCGAAGGGGCTTCAATGGCATAAGCTTCGGGGTCGTACTGGATAGTGTATCCCTGCATGGCAATGCGCAACGAAATAATAAAGTCGTCGAGTAGGGTGTCTTTTTCAACCTTTTCAAACAGGTCGGTACGTACGGCAAACAGTTCGCCGGCTGCGCCCACCACCGAGTAAAGTTCGGCATCCCATTTTTTAAGAGTAGATTCGTATTTCCAGTATATACCTTCGGTTGCCGCAGCGCCCGATTTGTCGTAAATCCGCTTTTCACCCGAAACACAGCCTACCTTTGGATTTGAAAACAGGTTTACAATTCGTCTGATTGATTCTTTTCCCAGCATGGTATTGCCATCCGAAAAAATAACAATGGGCGTTTTAACAAAATCCATTCCCCGGTTCATGGCACCAATTTTACCGCCTCTTTCCGGGGTGTGATAAACCTCTACGCCTTTGTCGGCATACTTTTTTAAAAGGTCGGGGGTACCGTCATCCGAACCATCGGTTACCCACACCTGTTTCACTTTTTCCTGAGGGTACTCCAGACTAAAGGAGTTGTTAACTTTATCGTCAACATAGTCCTTTTCGTTGTACGCAGCAACAAACAGAGTTACTTCAGGCTCGTATTCGGGGTCGGTAATGCCTGGTTTTCCTTTAAAAATTCGCTTTAAGCGAACCAGAAAGAACAAAAGAATTCCATACCCGAGATAGGCGTAAAAAACTAAAAACATTAAAACCCAAAAGAGTATCTCAACTGTTTTCATAATGTGGATGTTGATTTGTTAAACCTTTAATACCATTCAAATATAAACAAAGTTATGAAATACCCTGCTGTATGACGATGTTTTTACGCATTATTTTTTATTGGAAAAAGTAAATTATTCAATTCTTTTTATTCCGAAACCTTTAATAATTAAAAACACATATTACCTTTGTCACTCTAAAAACAGCAAAATAATATGAAGAAAAAAGGAGTTGCAGGAAACAGGGGAAAAAACCTTAAATCAGACTGTTTCGTTGAGATTGAGTTGCTCGATAACGGGGGCATACAACTGGAAATGAAAAGCAAGGTTGAAGCCTATTACGGAAAATCGAACCGAAAGCTGGTGAACGAAATCCTTGCTTTTTTTGAAATAAAAAATGCAAAAATCTACATTGAGGATGGCGGCGCCCTGGAGTTTGTAATGGCTGCACGGCTTGAAGCTGCCATTAAAATGGTGCTGAATACCCAAAAAGAGTTTTTGCTAACTCAGCGCGAAGAGAATAAAAAACCGACCGAAAAAACAGCTTTCCGATTTTCGAGGTTATACCTTCCCGGAAATTCTCCCAAATTAATGATTAATGCCGGCATTCATCATCCCAACGGATTGATTTTGGATTTGGAAGACGCGGTGGCACCCGATAAAAAATTTGAAGCCCGCTTTTTGGTGCGCAATGCCCTGCGTTCGCTGCATTTTTATGGTGCCGAACGTATGGTAAGAATTAATCAGGGTGAGCGGGGCTTGGAAGATTTAAAACAGATTGTTCCCCATTATCCCAATTTAATTTTGGTGCCCAAGTGCGAAGGTGCCGAAGATATTCATGCCGTTAATGAGGTGATAGAAACGCTTAAAAAACAGCATCATATTGATACACCGGTTTGGTTGATGCCCATTGTTGAAAGTGCAAAAGGGGTTATGGAAGCTTATAATATTGCCCGCGCAGCCGATAACATTGTAGCGATGGCCATTGGCCTCGAAGACTATACAGCCGATTTGGGTACACGGCGCACCAACGAAGGAACCGAATCATTTTTTGCCCGCAGTATGGTGGTGAATGCCTGTCGTGCCGCCGGTATTCAACCCATCGACTCGGTATTTTCAGATGTGGCCG
>WGDP01000059.1 GCA_015493215.1 Bacteroidales bacterium
TACTAAAACATGAACCCAAAAGGAAACTCTCAAAACAGATATACTTCTGCTTTTATAAGCCTTACTTTTCTTTTCTTTATGTGGGGTTTTATGACGGTGTTAAACGATATTTTAGTACCCTATTTAAAAGGGGCTTTCGATTTAAACTATGCCCGTGCCACCCTTATTCAGTTTGCTTTTTTTACAGCTTACTTTGTGGGGTCGCTAATCTATTTTATAGTCTCTTTTATTTATGGAGACCCCATCAATAAAATAGGTTATAAAAAAGGAATTATTTTAGGATTGATTATCTCGGCAACAGGAGCACTGCTGTTTTATCCGGCAGCGCAGTTTCATCTTTACGGTTTCTTTTTGTCGGCATTGTTTGTGCTTGGTCTGGGCTTTACGCTGCTACAAATTGCCGCCAATCCGTATGTGGCTATTCTTGGCCCGGAACAATCTGCTTCATCCCGTCTGAACCTGGCACAAGGGTTTAACTCATTGGGAACCACTATTGGTCCCGTTATTGGCGGCTATTTAATTTTTACTTTTTTTAAGGATGCCCAAGGCTCCGATGCCGTTAAAATTCCCTATTTGGTATTTAGCGCACTGTTTTTGCTCATGGCGGTTTATATTTTTATGACTCCGCTACCCCGCTTTACCAATCCCGGGGACGAAAAAATTGGTTTTGGCGCATTAAAGTACCGGCAGCTTATTTTAGGGATGGGTGCCATATTTTTTTATGTGGGTGGTGAGGTAAGCATCGGCAGCATGATGATCAGCTATCTCGGCCTGCCCGAAATTGGCGGGCTAACAGCTGCCGAAGCAAGTCGCTATGTGGCCTTTTACTGGGGTGGTCAAATGATAGGACGTTTTCTGGGTGCAGTATCATTGAGTGATATTAAAAATAAAAACAGGAAATATTTGTACATGCTATTGATAGCGGCGGCATCGTTTGTTGCTATTGGTTTGCTTGACGGTTTTGATACGGCATTGATTTATGGCATGTTTCTGTTGTTAAACCTTTTTGCATTTATGGCAGGTAAATCCTTACCACATCGTACGTTGTTGGTATTTGCATCGGTGAATCTTGTATTGCTGCTTGTGGGTCTGACCAATCGCGGAGGGGTTGCCTTTTGGAGTATTATTGCCATGGGGCTTTTTAATTCAATTATGTGGTCCATTATTTTTACACTCGCCATTGCGGGATTGGGAAAATATACAAGTCAGGGTTCCTCATTGCTGGTAATGATGATTTTGGGAGGAGCCATCCTGCCTTTTATTATGGGATTGGCAGCCGATGCCTATGGCGTGCACCTATCTTTTATTGTCCCGCTTTTTAGTTACCTTTACCTCGTGTTTTATGGTGCCAATGGTTATAAACCTTTTAAAAGGCACCTGAAACAACAATCAGTTAGTTAATTTTTCGATACCAATAATATGATAAACAGAAGAAAATTTATAAGTGCAGCAGCAGCAGCGGGCATGGCAGGATTGATTCCCAAAAGTTTACGATCTGTCAATTTACCGGTGAGTAGAGCAGGAGGGGAGTTGCCTGTAATTATATCAACATGGAAACATGGCTTGCCGTCCAATGCAGCGGCAATGAAAGTACTTAAAGAGGGTGGCAGTGTGCTTGATGCTGTGGAACACGGTGTCCGGGTTCCCGAAGGTGACCCCGATATCCACAGTGTGGGACTTGGGGGCTATCCCGACCGCGACGGGCGCGTTACGTTGGATGCTTCTATTATGGGGCCTGATGGAAATGCAGGTTCGGTAGCCTGTATCGAACATATTGTGCATCCCGTTTCGGTGGCGCGAAAGGTGATGGAAGACACGCCCCATGAGCTGTTGGTGGGCAAAGGCGCTTTATTGTTTGCTTTGGAACAGGGATTTAAACAAGAAAATCTATTAACCCCTGCTGCAGAAAAAGCTTGGAAAAAATGGCTCGTTAAAGCAAAGTATGAGCCGGTTATAAACTGGGAAAACGAACCCAATAAATATCACGATACCATTGGCCTGCTGGCGGTGGATAAAAAGGGAGATGTTGCCGGTGCATGTACAACAAGCGGGATGGCTTTTAAAATGAGTGGAAGGGTTGGCGATTCGCCGATTATAGGTGCCGGGTTGTTTGTTGATAATGAGGTGGGAGCCGTCACAGCAACGGGCATGGGTGAGTTGGTGTTAAAAACCCTCGGGTCGTTTTTGGTGGTTGAGTTTATGCGAAACGGCATGTCACCCCAACAGGCTTGCGAGGCAGCCGTTATGCGCATTGTGCATAAGCTGCCCGAAAATAAAAAATTCCAGGTGGGTTACATTGCTGTAAACAAAAATGGTGAAACCGGTGGTTACAGCTTGCAGCCCGGCTTTGATTATGCTGTATATCAAGATGGTGAAAATAAGCTTACAGATGCAAAATCGTATTATTAACAGGGGTGGCAGATGCAAAAAATAATCATCATACTACTTTTAACAATTTTTGGAGCCTCCTGTACCAGGCCTCCCAAAACCATCGAAAACCTATGGCCTTCAGAAATTGAGCGCTATTGGGCAGGTCCACAGTTTTTGTCGGTACCTGCCATGGACTGGAAACTGGATTCGGGAAGGTTGGTATGTGTAACCCCGGGTGCGGCAAAAGGGGTGGTGATGTTGACGAAGGTTATTGAACACCCCATGGATGGCTTTGAAATAGCTTTTGAAGGTGGATTTTCGGGTGCAAAACATAGTGCCTCCGACAAAATCGGGTTTATGCTGGGGTTGGAAAAACCAACAGATGACAAAGTAAATTTTGCCGAGGGCATTTTTGCGGGCATCTCCGCCAACGGAAGGCTGCATCTTGCACAACAGTCATCAAAACTTAAACACACTGTGGTGTCCGGCGAAAAGTTTATTTTTAACATTGAAGGCGTTCCGCAAGAGGATGGCAACCTTAAGCTGATTTTACGTGTTCGTAACGAAGCGGGTGATAATCAACTGGGAGAAGAAATAGTAACTGTTAATCCTAATATTGTTAAGGGGTTCGTTTCCTTTTTTGTTCAATCAGCCACTGCCGGTATCAACAACGAAAACGCATGGTTTGAATCGTTGGAGATAACGGGTAAAGGGGTGATAAACAGGCCTGAAAATACCAGAGGACCCATCCTGAAAATAGATATGGAGTATAAAAATAATGCCTTAAATCTTACGGTTTATTTGGTTCCCCTGATAAAGGACAATTCAAATAAGGTGGTTTTGCAGGTAAGGGGAAACGGCGAATGGACAACCGTTGCCGAATCGCCGGTTACAAACAACTACATCATAAACCTGCGGGCGAAAGATATAAAAAACAACGTTTATTCATACAGGGTTTACACCCATTACACCGACAGGTTCGGCTCGCAAAAATATAGTTACGTTACGGGGAAAATAACGGAGCACAAATAGTAAATTGATCTTAAAACCGATAGACCGGTTCAATGGTAAAATTTCCGGTTAATTTGCTGGTTAACTCAATGTTTTCAGTGTAGCCGAGCATCATGCCGCCGCCACCTGACCCACAAAGCTTTAACGAAAAGGTTTTGCTTTCCAATCCTTCCGTCCATATCTTTTTTATCTGTTCCGGAATCATGGGCGAAAAGTTACTCATTGTAAAAGCTGAAATTGCACGCATTTTCTCTTTAAATATTTCCGTATCACCTTGTAAAAAAGCATGGATACTTTGATTATTTAACGGAATAAGCTCGTTGGTAATTTTATTAAGGTAATGTTTGTTTTCGCATTGACGTACAAAATAGTTCACCAAAGGTTGAGTTTCGCCCGTTAAGCCGGTATCCAATAAAAACAAAACCTTTTTCCCCCTGGTTTTTGACGGGGGAACCACAGTTTCATGCAAATTGCCGTTGCTTTCCACATTTATTGGCTTTGAGAGGTAACAAATCAGGGGGTCTAGTCCCGAGCTTTTGCCGTGGAAATAGGATTCCATAATGGAAAAATCATTTTTTAACTTCTTAATCTCATCCTCCGAAAAAGAAGCACTCCGGTTTTTAATGTTGAGGGCATAGCTGTGAAAAACAGCAGCTACCAATGCTCCCGAACTTCCCAACCCATATCCTTGCGGGATGGTGCTGTCAAAAAACAGTCCGTTATCCAAATCGGCAAACAATCTTTCAAAATCAAAAACAACAGGTAGCTTCTTTTGTTCATTCATTTTTTTTAGCGCCTGCACAAACTTTCTTAAATTGTAATTCGATTGGATTTCAGGCCCTTGCAGGCTCTCGGTTTTCGCAAATTTCAACTCTCCTCCAAACTGCGACAA
>WGDP01000060.1 GCA_015493215.1 Bacteroidales bacterium
GATATGGCTATGGTTACGGCTATGGTTACGGCTATGGTTACGGTTATGGCTATGGTTATGGCTATGGCTATGGTTACGGCTATGGTTATTATACCGACGACAAGCCTACCAAAAAGAAATCATTCTTTAAACGACTGTTTAATAAGATTTAAAAGGGTTTATACCAATTCATTGTCATGAAAAATTTTGCCTTAATCGGAGCTGCCGGGTACATTGCACCACGGCACATGAAAGCCATAAAGGAAACTGGTAACAGGTTAACGGCCGCTTTAGATCCGTTTGACAGTGTGGGTATTATGGACAGCTATTTTCCGCAGGCAGATTTTTTTACCGAGCCTGAACGCTTTGACCGTCACCTTGATAAGCTGCGAAGAAAAGGAGAAAACTCATCAATTGATTTTGTCAGCATCTGTTCACCAAACTACCTTCACGATTCACACATCAGAATGGCATTACGAAACGATGCCAATGCAATTTGCGAAAAACCCCTTGTGCTGAACCCATGGAATATCGACGGGCTTGAAGAGATTGAAAAAGAAACCGGCAAGAATATTTATAACATTTTGCAGTTGCGACATCATCCGTCAATTGTTGCGTTAAAAGAAAAATTTGACAATCTGCCTGATGACAAAATTCACGATATTGAATTGACTTATATTACCTCAAGGGGAAAATGGTATTTTTATTCGTGGAAAGGTGATGTTTCCAAATCAGGGGGTATTGTTACCAACATTGGTATTCACTTTTTTGATATGCTAAGCTGGATATTCGGTGAAGTAAAAGGTAACACCGTGCATGTTATGCAGGAAAATAAAGCTGCCGGATTACTTCAGCTTAAAAAAGCCAATGTAAAATGGTTTTTAAGTTTAGATAAGAACGACCTGCCAAAACAGGCTACCGAAAAAGGGTTGCCCACCTACCGGTCAATTACCATCGACAACGAAGAGTTAGAATTTTCGGGTGGCTTTACCGATTTACATACTGTTAGCTATCAGTCCATTTTAAACGGAACAGGTTTCAGGGTTTCTGAATCGATAAACTCCATAAATATTGTTCACGATATACGTTCCGGCAAACCAATCGGGTTAAAAGGAGATTATCATTCATTTTTAAAATAATATGGCCGACAACCATATAAAAAAGAGCTGGTATGCAGTTTATGCCCGTTCACGAGCAGAAAAAAAGGCGGCGCTTGAATTGCAATATCAAAATATTGAGCACTACCTGCCCTTGATAAAGAGGCTTAAACAGTGGAGCGACCGGAAAAAATGGGTTGAAGAACCGCTGTTTCGTTCCTATGTTTTTGTACACATTGAGCAGAAAGACTATTATAAAGTATTACAAAATCCACATCTTGTCAGATACATTACCTTTGAAGGAAAAGCAGTGCCCATACCCGTCCAGCAAATTGATGCCATCCGTTATTTTCTTGAAGAAATTGAGCCGGAAGAACCGGATAACATTGAATGGATTAAAGGTAAAAGTGTTGAAGTTATATCGGGAGAGCTGACCGGTTTAACGGGAGAGCTTATCGAAGTAAACGGAAAACATAAAGTGAGGGTGCAAATTGATGTAATCGGTAAATCCATTTCCATTTATATTCCTAAAAACAAGCTACGGGTTTTGGGCTAACTTAATATATCTTATTTCCTTCCGTAATCTGCCGGAATTTCTCCCCAGGCATCTGTCCGCCACTTTAAAATAGGATTATTCCACTGGTTGGTTTTTAGCCATTCAACAGCTTTATCAACAGCATCAAAAAGAAGCTTGTTTTTTTCTGACCGGCGCAGCTTTGTATTTACCCGTCGTTTACTTACCCAACTAATGGCTGTGGTTGAATCGGAATATATCGGTATCTTCAATTTATTTTGTTTTAAATAGGCAAGTCCCAGCACAATGGCTAAAAACTCGCCAATATTAACCGTTCCTTCGGGATAAGGCCCCCGGGCAAACACCTGTTTTTTTGTATCGGTAAACACACCGCGATATTCCAAAATACCGGGATTTCCGGCACAAGCCGCATCTACCGAAAGACTTGGAACAATTGGTTTTCCAATGGCATTAAGCTCAAAATCGGACAACCCTGAACCTTTTTTAGTATCAATGCCAATGTAATTTTCGTAAAAACTTTTAGCAGCATCTTCGGCTTCCTGCTTATTTACAAAAGCTTTATATTGTGCTCCCACAACCCCGTTAATCTGTCGTTTACACTCCTCCCAGGTTTCGTAGATTCCCGGATTGTGGCCTTTCCAAACCACATAATATTTTTTAATTTTCTTTTTTCCCATCGGCTCAAAAGTATTAATTTTTATTTGTTAATTTTGGCTCAACAAAAAAATAGTTATCCTCATGAAATATTTATCGGCATTGGCTTTTGTTTTGTTCACCATGATTTCGTGTACAAACAGTAATGGCATTTATTTTGAAAAAACGGTTCCGCTCGAAAAACACAATTGGCAACGTTTTCACAACATCGATTTTAATGTACCGGTTAAAAAGGATATGATGTTGGATTTTTCGATGATTTTTAAATACAACGATGATTTTAAAGATGTCTGGCTTCCTGTTAACATAACTTTTGCTACGCCCGATGGCGAAACCCGCACACGAAATTACCGATTTAACTTACTGGACAGAAGAACCCGCAAAAAACTGGGAACCACCGTTGACCACACAACAACGGTAATCATACCTGTTCGTAAAGAGATGCCTTTTCATGCCAAAGGAAACTGTGTGGTGAGCATTGAAAAACGAATACCTAAAATGGATACTTATGGTATCGAAATGGTTGGTATTAAAGCTGTGAAAAGTCAACCCAAAGATAAACAACAAGATCACTAAGGTTTGCGATGGTATCCACAAAACTGTGTAAACTTAGTTTTTCATATTGTTTCTAAAGCCTGTAATTGTAGTTGTTAACATTTCATTTTTCCAAATTGGAGCCAATTACCATGCAACCACCCCTGCAATAGCAACCTGATAGAATAAATACCCGAGGTAAAGCAGAATTAATAACAGACCAAGCCCTAAATTTGTTTTCCACCTTGTTATTAAAAAACCAATAGTCAGCATGATAATGGAACCCATAAGTAACAAAAATGATGCATCAAGGGTACTGTTCTCTACCTCTGCATAGCCGTTTGAAAATATAAACAGCAGTAAAAAAGGTAACCCCAAGCCAATAAGTATATCAAAAATATTGGAACCAACGGCATTGTTAATGGCCATGCCCGGCCTGCCCTGTCTGGCAACAATTACCGACGCCACAAGATCAGGCACCGAAGTCCCCAAAGCAATTACGGTAAGTGCAATAATTATTTCGGGAACACCCAAAATGGTTGAAATTTCTATGGCACTGGTAACCAACACCCAGCTTAGCACACCAATCATAATAATATTCAACACGAATGCAATATAAAGGTTGTTTACTGTGGGGATAATCCGTTTTAACAACCGGTCAAACGAATTTAATCCCGGTTCTTCATCAATCTGATTATGAGACTCTTTATCTTTATACGGAAACCATCGCTTCCAGGCAAATATACCTCCAAAATAAACCATATATCCGAGCACAAAAGCAGTTGCTTCCCACAGGCTGAAAACCCCATCCCATAAGGAATATACCAACAACAAAACCGACAAAGCATAAAAAACCAAATCTCTCACCAGCGGCTGCCACACCATTTTTTTATTGGCTTTAACAACCATCACGGCACCCACAATTACAAAAAGGTTAAACAGTGCCGAACCCACAATGGTACCTATTCCTATGGCCTGATGGTTACCATTTTTAAGTAACGACACAATTACCACAGCAAGCTCGGGTGCACTTGAGCCGGCCGCCATCAGCGTAGCACCGGAAATATCGGACGAAAGATTAAAACGCTTGCCAATATCATCCAGTGAGGAAATAAAATAGTGTTCCGAAAAAAAATAGAGCAGGTAAAAAGAGGCCAACAGCACCACCGCAAATATCAATAATAGAAAAGTTTCTGACATGGTGTATAATTTAAATTGTATCAATTCCCTGAGTTAGCCTTTGTGCAAAAATAGCAACAAATTACCTCAGTCCCGCCCTGCCTTTCCAGCTATATTTCACAAACAGCGACCCGACCCCTGCTATTACAATATAAAAAGGATATATCAGTTCCATTGCCCAAAGATAAAAAAGCTGACCCGACTTGCCGGCCAATTGTGCATAGCCGCTCATCAGCGGAAAATCAATGAGTGTTTTTAAAGCCACAAACAGAAGCCATACAATCCACATCCAACTCCATAAAAAGCCTATAAAGAATAGTGCTGCCAACCCCAGATTAAACAACAAAACAACCCCTGAAACCATAACCGACCAAACATCATGGTAACCTTTGGCTTTGGATGCCCAACGCAGCCGCTGGTTTAAAAAAGCCTTCCATCCTTCCGGAGGAGGTGTAATCACCAGTGCACGGGCATCTTTTAAAAACTGAATGCTTTTACCTCCATAGTGCTTTTTTACCCAATGGATTAAAAAAACATCATCTCCCGAGGCAAACTTTTGTTGCTGCCCAAAATCAGTAAAAACGGTTTTATCGAAAGCCATGTTGGCGGCGTTTCCCATAAAAGGTAACCCTGCGCCGGCCGAACCGGCACCCGAAGCCACAAGACTCATAAAGTCAAACGAAAAAAACCATTGCTTTAAACTCTTTTCACCCCAATAAGCCACGGCTCCCAAAATAATACGGGGATGGTATTTTTCAAAATAACCGGCCATGGTTTCAATCCATCTTTTAGGGGGAAAACAATCTCCATCGGTGGTTAATATCAACCTGTTGGTACTGTTTTTTATCCCCTCGCTGACAGCCTGTTTTTTTCCCGAGCCGGATGCTTGTAACAGTTTGATATTCATTTTACCGTTTGAAGCGGAAAAATCTTCAATCAGCTTAACGGTATTGTCTTCCGAATGGTCGTTAACAATAATTATTTCAAATTTTTGATGGCTGTATGTTTGATGCAGCAATGCATTTAAAAGTCCGGTAATATTTTTTTCTTCGTTTCTTACTGCCACCACCACGCTTACTTTTTGGGATACCTCATCAAATACTTCATCCTGTTTCATGGTAAACCATCCATAAATAAACACGGCAACCATTATAAAATAGAGTAGCGAAAAAAGCAGTAACAGCCATATCAATATTTCAAAAAAAACAATCATGACGAAGGGGTTTTTCTGAAAAATTTAAGACTGGGAACAAAGCCAACGCCCAGTAAAGCCGGGAAAGCGAGGTTGATAAGCCACAGCACCGACGAAGCCGTTACCACACCGAGCGCCGTAGTTTCCGACCAACCTCCGGTTAACTGCATCCAGCTTTCAAAAACATAAATACTCACCGTTCCACGTATGCCTATTTCGCTTAGGGCAATGGTGGGAATAATGGTCATCAGCAAATAAACCATGGCAATCAGTATCATTCCGTTAAAATAGGTTACAGATATGCCAAAGGCTCGTAACAATAGAAAAAATTGAAACGAAAAAACCAAATATTTTCCGATGCTTAACAGCAAAACTTTTAGCAAATCATGTGAGTGATACCACGAGAAAACCTGGGCATATTTTTTAATTCTATTGTATTCACGCCCTGTAATGCGCCTTAAAATATCGGTAAAAACAGCAAATTCAAGATAGGCAAATACAATTGTAAAAGCCGTTATTACCAACAAAATCAACAGACCTACATAGAGCCACAAACTCATATCAACAAGATCAATATACTGCGGATACAAAAAGGCCACGGCAATAAAGCCGAACAATAAAGTGGTAATTAATTGAGCCATACTACCTAACAGCGTTGACAAAATGGCTTGAAAACGGTCTGCTTTTTTTAAAATGAAAATCCTACCAAAATAATCGCCGGTACGGTTTGGCATAAACATACTTACCGATATACCGGTAAGAACAGCTTTGAATGCATTGGCGAATGATACTTTTTCCAACTTTGAAATTAAAAATTTCCATTTAAAGGTTTCAAAAATAAGGTTGACGGGAATAAGGAGGAGAACGATGGTTATAAAAAGGTAAAAGTTCTTTTTATCGGAAAACAACGTTAAGGTATCAGGTAGTGAAGATAAATCTTTACGATAAAACAATTGGTCGTACAAAAAATAAAACGACAGGATAATAATGATTAACCTAATCGCTATGTTGTATGTTTTCTGTAGTTTTGTTTTCATTAAAAAAGCACTATTTGGCAACTGATCGAATCATATTAGGCATTGACCCGGGCACCAACATTATGGGCTACGGGCTTATTCACCAGCAGGGTAACGCCATCAGGCTGATTACCATGGGCGTGTTAAAGCTTGCAAAGTACGACAATCATCCGCTAAAATTAAAAAAGATTTTTGAACGGACGGTAGGGCTTATCGAAGAATATCATCCTGACGAGATGGCGCTGGAGGCTCCTTTTTTCGGAAAAAACGTTCAAAGTATGTTAAAACTGGGCAGGGCGCAGGGTGTGGCCATGGCCGCAGGGCTTCATAAAAACGTACCCATTTTCGAGTATTCGCCCAAAAAGGTAAAAATGTCGGTGGTGGGTAGCGGAAGCGCTTCCAAGGAGCAGGTGGCAGCCATGCTGAAAACCATTCTCAGTTTTAAAGATGTTCCAAAATACCTTGATGCTACCGACGGGCTGGCCGTTGCCGTTTGCCACTTCTTTCAGGGCGACTATCCCCAAACCGGCAACAAAAGCTATAACAGCTGGAAAGGGTTTTTGACGGAAAACCCTGGCAGGATGAAAAAATAGAAGTAAAAGCCGTATTTACCCCTTCTCACTAATCTTTTCGAGCCGACTCTTGTCGATAATTTTAAGATGCTTGCCATTAATGTCGATGATGCTTTCTTTGGCTAAATCGGATAGCAGCCTGCTTACCGTTTCGCGGCTGGAGCATACCAGATCGGCAATCTCGGAACGGTTTAAGGGCAAATCAAACTGATTGGATTGATAGATGTTATCGGAAAGGTCGAGCAGATGGGTGGCCAGCCTTCCGAAAACCTGATTTTGTACCAGCTTCACACAGCGGTTAAACTGTTCAAGCTCGTTGCGGCATAACTCCACAATAATTTCGTACGAAAAATCGGGGTTTATTCTTATCAACTCTTTAAAGGTGTTGATGTCAACAAAACAGGCGGTTGTTTTTTCGATGGCAACGGCAGAGTAATGATTTATTTTATCACCCATGGTGGTGGGAATACCCAAATAACAAGGTGCCTTTTTTAACCTGAGAATCTGTGTTCGCTGCGGCCCTTTTACCAGCAACTTGACCAATCCCGTTTGTAAATAGATAATGTTGGACGACAATGCATCCTGCTTAAAAATGGTGTCGCCCTTTTCAAAAACGGCTTCCACACAGCTTTTCCCCAACACGGTCAATTCCTGCTCGGCAAGGTTGACAACCGCTTTCGATTTTAACAGGCACGATGCACAACTTGATGTTTTCATACAAACTCATATTTAACCTTGCTACAAAACTAAATAAAAGTGTGATATAAATCACATTATTCTGAAATCAACCTCACAGCTATTTATTCAAATTACAAGGTTTTCGTATATACTTTTGTGTTGTTAATTAAATAACAAATTAAAATTTAAGGAGGAACAAAAAATGGAAAACAAAAAATTGTGTTTAGCACTTTTTTCGGGCAGCGTTGACAAGCTCACAGCTGCCGGTGTAATTCTTGGCGGTGCTGCTGCCGAGGATATGGATGTGGAAATTTATGTACTGCTTCAGGCTGCCTTTGCTTTTAAAAAGGAGAATGCCATGGTAAACGACCGCGTGGCCGAAATTACCGACAAAAAAGATGATTTTCTTGCTTCGCTTAAAAGGCTTGAAACCCCTCATTGGACCGAAGCTTTTAAAACTGCCAAAGAGATGACCAATGTAAAAATTCACATTTGCGGTTTTGCCGGCAAGGTGTGGCACGGCTTTAAACTGGACGATTTTATCGACCTGGCCGATGACATTTGTGGCATAGGTGAATACATGACCTCTGCCGAAGAAGCCGATATTAATCTGTTTATTTAGTCTTTGCAAAAAGTTCTTAATAAAAACCGTTACGGAAAATAAACCCAATATATCTGTCTGCCACTTTTTTTTGGCTGATCAACCAACAGGCAGGCCGATATACGATTGAAGCTCCGTAGGAGCGCAATATTTATAGTAAGGGGTCCCGATAGCTATCGGGAAACCCCGTGATATAAAAAATAATAATCTGTTTT
Source organism: Bacteroidales bacterium (assembly GCA_015493215.1). Classification (GTDB taxonomy): domain Bacteria; phylum Bacteroidota; class Bacteroidia; order Bacteroidales; family F082; genus B16-G9. The sequence goes on from WGDP01000060.1 coordinate 8,253, forward strand.
GGCGCTTTTTTTGCCTTTCCCGGGCAAAAAACGTGACAAAACAAAATAGAAATTATCCATAAAAATCAATCATCATGACACAAGAAGAATTAACAACCTTAACGGTTGACAAATCAGTTGATGCCCGTGGAACATCCTGCCCCGGCCCGCTGTTGGCTGCGAAAAAAGCCATCGGACAGATTGCAAAAGGACAAATAATGGAAGTGCTTTCGGCCGATGAAGGTACCCGTCGCGACATTCCAAAATGGTGTGCAAAAAAAGGGTTTGAATACCTTGGTACCGTTGAGGAATCGGGCTTTTTCAAAATCTTTTTAAAAAAATAACCATGCCCGGTGGAAAAGTAAATAATAGCCCGAAAATATTGGTGTTTTCCACCGAGAAAATATCCGATCCGGCTATTGATATGGCGGGCTTGTTAAAATTACACTATCCGCCCACGGTTTACACCATTCCCGTCCCCTGTTCAAGTGCCATAAAACCCCGATGGATTATGCATGCGCTTGAACAGGGTTTCGACGGGGTGTTTATCGCTGCCGATGGTACCGACTGCCCTTACGGCGAATCGTGTACCACCAAAACCGGTGAAATTGTCAGGGTAACCATGGAGATGATGAAAGACAAAGGTCTCGATCCGGCACGCCTGAAAATGGCTGCCATCTGCTCGGTTTGCAGCGAGCCTTTTGTAAAACATGTTAAAAGCTTTACGGAGTATCTGAGCAAAGAAAGTGCCTGATGTATCCGTAGCTTAAATGAACTCTGGGCACTCTAGTGCACTCCAAACTTAAAATTAGTAAAAATGCAAAAAGAAAAGAAAATACTAAACTTTGATGTGCTGGTAGTGGGTGGCGGCATTGCCGGAGGAGAATCGGCACTTAACCTTGCCAACCTCGGCTATAAGGTGTTGCTGGTGGAAAAGGAGCTTTCAATAGGCGGAAAAATGATTTTGCTCAGCAAAGTTTTTCCAACCCTCGATTGTGCCGCTTGTATTACCACGCCCAAGGTGTCGGAAATAGCACGACACCCGAACATCACCATCATTACGGGTGCCGAAGCAAAACAAATCTCCAAAAAAGCCGAACATCAGTTTGAAGCGGTTATTCTGCAAAAACCACGCTATGTGGTGGTAGAAGATTGTACCGGGTGCCAGCTTTGCGAAGAGGCTTGTCCGGTTAGTGTTACCGATGAATACCAGTATGGGTTGGCAGGACGCAAGGCAGCCTTTATTCCCTTTAGCATAGCCAGTCCAAGGGCGGCAGCCATAGACATCGAAAATTGTATTTTATGCGGTGCCTGCGAGCGGGCATGCCCAACCAACTGCATCGACTTTACCCAAACCGAAGAAGAAATTCACGTGAACATTAAATCGGTGGTGGTTGCCACAGGGTTCAATCTTTTTGACCCGTTAAAAATTCCACGATACAATTACGGAAAAGCCAAAAACATCATCACCTCCATGCAAATGGAGCGACAGCTTGCCCCAACACGGCCATTCAACACCATTCTCCGTCCCGGTGACGGCAAGATGCCCGACAACATTGCTTATGTATTGTGTACAGGTTCGCGCGACAAGTCGGTTGGAAACCCCATCTGCTCGCAAATCTGCTGTATGTATTCCATCAAACAGGCTCAGCTGCTGATGGGTGCGTTGCCCATGGCAGATGTTACCATTTATTACCTGCATATCAGGGCTTTTGGAAAAGGGTTTAACGAGTTTTATGCCCAGGCACAGGATATGGGGGTTGAATTTGTAAAGGGAAAAGTGGGTAAAATCACCGAAAAAGAAAACGGCAACCTGATATTGCGATACGAAGATATTGAAGCCGGCGTAGTAAAAGAGGCCGAACATGATATGGTAGTGCTTTCGGTGGGCGTGCTGCCCAATATGGAAATTTCCGAATCGTTTACAACAAACAAGCTGGAACTCGACCCGTTCAACTTTGTAAACCAGTCGGATATTTTGGCAAGCCCTGCCAAAACCAGCATCGAAGGGGTATTTGTTGCAGGAACCGCATCAGGGCCTA
>WGDP01000061.1 GCA_015493215.1 Bacteroidales bacterium
ATGAAAAATAGCAATTTAACTTTAAACAACTATATTTAACACGGTTATAAAAATATCAGGTCAATCAGCTTTTGAACATTGTCGCCGTTGTTGTAGATTAAACCCAGCAGGCGTTTGCGTTCCTGGATGTCGTTATTGGTAAACGATTTTGAAAAAATCTTTTTTATGGCATCTCGCATCTGAGATGCTTCGTTGGCAATAATGGTTAGGTTGTCCAGCTTGCTACCCGACAACATTTTGTCGTTTACAAGACAGAACCTGCCATTATATAAGGTGTTTAGCAATTTTAACTTTAACCCTGTTGCCTGCGAAGTGATGGCTACGTTAATGTGTGCTTCGGCAATTAACTTATCCAGCGTTTCATCGTCAGGATTTTCGATAAGCTCGATATTCGGGAAGTTCTTTAAAAGCTGAACCAGATGCCTTGGCGGATTTAAACCGGCTACTTTTAACCGATAGGGAAGACCGTTAAACACCTTAGTAGCCAAATATTTAACTGCATTATAATTTTCCGAAACCGATAGGTTTCCGTGATACAACACATAATCTCCTTTGCCGGTTTTGCAACCGATTTTGGTGTGAGGATGAAAAGCCGGGATAAACTCTACTTTGTCGAATTTAGATGCAAAATAGTTGTAATCGTTTTTTGAAATGGCTATTAAGGCATCGGCTTTGTCCAGTGTGTGCTCATATCTTTTAAGTTTGGCAGCTTCATTAAAAAAGTAGTATTTTTTAAAAAGGTCGGATTCGGATTTACCAAGGTTCTGATAATAATCGTGTTCAATATTGTGTGTTCTGACAAATCTTTTACGGCCGGTAAACCTGGCATCGTTCAGCAGGGCGCTGGTGTGAATCCCCTCCATTAAAATAGGATAGTTGTCTTTTAACAGATTGGCAGACAGCTCTTCCGAAACACGGGTACTTACAATATAGGGAATGTTTTTAAAGAGATGTTTTTTGGAGATGTCTCTTTTATAGTAATTGACCTGGTAAAAAAGTTTTTGCAGTGTTCCGTTGTACGACCTGCCGTATTCAAAGCAGTGGAGGTGTACCTTGATGCCTTTCTCCGAAAGTTCCTTAGCCTTGTAAAAAACATCAATCACGCCGCCGTAGTTGGCAGGCCATGGAATATCAAATGAGATGATATGAAGATGTTTTTCAGACATATTTGCTGTAAACTTGTTTAATGGTTTCCGACTCTTTTTCCCAGGTCAAATTTTCAGCGGCAAAGGTAATATTCCTTTTCCACTTTTCTAACTGTGGCTCATTATTCATTAATTCTTTAACCTTTTCAGCAATTTCAGCGGGTTTGTGACTTGGAATAAAGTCGCCAATATTGTATGTTTCAATCACTTTTCTTATTTCCGGAAGGTTTGAAGCCAACACAGGAATGCCTGCCTGAATGTAATCGAAAATTTTGTTGGGAAGACTAAAGCGATAGTTCAAATTGGTATCTTTATCGAGGGTTAATCCCAAATCGGCGTTGGCGGTATATTGCATCAGGCTGTTGTAGGGTTGGCGGGGTTTAAAAATTACCTTTCCCTTAATACCGGGATGTTGTGCCATTTTTTTTAGGGTGTCAATCACATCTCCTCCGCCAACAAAAAGCAATAAAGCACCATCAATATATTTCATGGCTTCCACCATCTCCTCCGAACCCCTGTGCATGTTAATGCCCGAGCCTTGTAAAATCATAATAAATTTATCATCGGGCAGCCCAAGCTCCTTTCTGGTTTTTGTTTTGCCAACCGATTTTTTAAAGGGAATATTTCTGACCACATTCACCTTTACGCCGTACTCTTTTTCAAAAAGGCCGGCAATGGATTGGTTGACAGTAAAAACATCGGTAAGCTTTGGAAATATTCGTTTTTCAATACCTTTCCATATTTTTTGAACTGTGGGGCGGTTTACAAGTTCGGGGACTTCGGTAAAATATTCGTGACTGTCGTAAACAAGCGGCTTGCCTTTTATTTTAGCTGCCAGATAGTTTGGCAGAAGGGTGTCGAGATCGTTGGATGTTAGTAAATCAAACCTGTTAAACAGCAGGAAAAAAAACAACCTGATATTAAATTCCATGTAAAAAAGAGGCCCTTTGGTAAACATCAGTTTCATCCTGTGATACGAATAGGGGCGGTTATCCATGGGTGGGCTGCCGGGTAGTTTTCGCCCTGTCAGCAGTACATTAAATCCCATTTGAGTGAGTGTCAGGCATGTTTTATGAACCCGTTGGTCAGTAACCAGGTCGTTTATTACCGATACAATTATCCTTTTACCCAAAATAACAATTTAATGCTGTAAAAATATCCTATATATTTTTAAACACCAAAATTTATAAATTATTGTATGCAACCCCCTATCTTTGCAGCATGGTTATAAAAAATAATGTTTCTTTAAAACCTTACAACACTTTTGGTGTGGATGCCCGGGTAGGTTATTTTGCTGAAGTAAAATCTGTTTCGGATTTGAAGAAGGCGTTTCGTTTTATTGGTGAAAAAGAGATTTCATTTTTGATTCTCGGTGGTGGAAGCAATGTGCTGTTCAAGAATAATTTTGATGGAATGGTGTTGCTAAACCGGATGTCGGGGATTGAAACGATTGATGAAAGCGCAGATTTTGTGATGTTGAAAGTTGCAGGTGGCGAGCCGTGGCCTGATTTGGTTGACTATTGCGTGGGACAAGGGCTGGGAGGCATTGAAAACCTGAGTAATATACCCGGAACCGTGGGAGCGGCTCCCATTCAAAATATTGGTGCTTACGGTGTTGAGGTAAAAGAGGTTGTTGAGGAGGTTGAGGTGTTTGATTTGCAAAACGGTCAAACTCATACCTTATCAAACCGTCAATGTGAATTTGCTTACCGAAGCAGTGTGTTTAAAACATCTGCCAGAGGGCGTTATTTTGTTTTATCGGTAAAATTGAAGCTATCTAAAAAGCCTGTAATAAATCTTAGCTATGCTCCTTTAAAAAAAATGTTTGAGAGCAGGAATATTGAGTCTGTTTCCATAAAAGAGGTGAGTGCAGCAGTGAAGCACATCAGAAAATCAAAGCTGCCCGATCCTGAAAACATGGGCAATGCCGGAAGTTTTTTTAAGAATCCGGTGGTAACAAAGGCCGAACTTCAAAACCTGCTTAAGAAATATGGTGACATGCCGTATTACCCGTTTGGCGGAAATAGTTTTAAGCTGGCTGCCGGGTGGTTAATTGAACAGTGTGGTTTTAAAGGAAAACACATGGGCAATGCGGGCGTTCACGAAAAGCAAGCGCTGGTTATTGTAAACCATGGGCATGCATCGGGAGAAGAGATACTTAATCTTGCCATGGAAGTAAAGCATTCGGTTGCTGAAAAATTTAGTGTTGAGCTTGAGTTTGAAGTTAATGTTGTTTGAAGTTAACCTGATGGTTACAAGGGTAATATGTTTAAGTAGGCTATTCAAGAAGTCATTTGCAGTTAAACTGCCACGCTGAGTGGATTGGTTGTCACACTGAGCGGAGTCGAAGTGTGATACATTCTTCGACTCCGCTCAGAATGACTTTGCTTTCAGTCTTAATTAGCGTAAAAAACCCACTTTCAACCTAAAATAACTTCATTGAAAAAGTGAACAATAACAGTAGTTGTTTAAATTATTAAAACATGAAAAATGAACGGTATAAAATATTCCTATAAATCATTGTTTGATTTCACGCGGACAGTTTTTGAGAAAATCGGATTGGTAAAAGAGGAGGCACACCAGGCTGCCGATATATTGATGCGTGCCGAGTTACGAAATATTTCAACCCACGGATTGATGCGCCTGCCCGAATACATAAATCTGTGGAAAAACAAGCGCATTACCGTTACACCCGATTACAGGGTGGTACATCAAACTCCATCAACAGCGTTGGTTGACGGAGGCAAAGGCCTCGGACTGGTTACTGCCCCCAAAGCCATGCGTCTGGCCATTGAAAAGGCAAAAACCGCCGGCACGGGCTGGGTGGCTGTCCGTAATTCGTACCACTACGGCATAGCCGGTTATTATGCCATGATGGCGCTAAAAGAGGATATGATTGGTATTAGCATGACCAATGCCAATCCGTTGGTGGCTCCCACCTTTGGGCTTCATGGCATGCTTGGTACCAACCCCATTGCCGTGGCTATTCCCACCCGCCGGCAGCCGCCGTTTGTGGCTGATTTTGCCACGGCACCCATTGCCCGCGGCAAACTGGATGTGATGGAAGAAAAGGGTGAAACGCCTCCCAAAGGTTTATTACAGGATGAAACAGGAATGCCCAGCACCAATCCCGGAATATTAAAACAGAAGGGTGCATTGCTAACCCTCGGAGGAAGCCCGCAAACAGGAGGCCACAAAGGGTTTTGTCTGACAGCTGTTGTTGATATACTTTCGGCTGTACTGCCGGGTGCCAATTTTGGTCCTACCGTGGTACCTACCCTCGGATATGTTAAAGACAAAACCGGTGGTGAAGACAAGGGCATAGGCCATTTTTTCGGTGCCATACGCATTGATGCTTTTCAAACGGGAGAGGCATTTAAATCGTATATGGACAGCTGGATTGAGGCATTCAGAAATGCAGAAACCATTCCCGGCCACGAAAAAGTAATTATCCCCGGTGACCCCGAGCGGGAAGCTGAAAAGATTAATATGGAAAAGGGTATTGCTTTGTCAGACCATACCCTGTATAAGCTGGAACAGATTTCAAAAGAGCTTGAGATACCGTTTTTTTAATTTTACGAGGTAGTTGCGGCAGTGATGGGAGTGGCAGCCCTTGCTGCGGCAGGCCGATGTGTAGCAGAGCAGGCAGAGCGACCAACGGAAGCTACTGCCGGCACTTAGCGAAACACGGCTCTGCCGAAGTAAGGCTATAAACCTCAGCTCGGCCTAAGATTTGTATCACAGAAAGCCAATAGTGCATCAGATTTAACACTGAAAATCACGAAGATATAGCGGGTTATATCAAGTGGTTTGAAGTTTAAAGATGGTGTGCTATTGGCTTTCCCGCAAGCGGGCTTCGTTAATTATATCCTATACTTCCTCAAATTTTCTTGAATTATCCCGATAATACTGCGAAAATTTGAGTCGTCTAGAATATAATTATCTGAAGCTGTGAGCAAAGCTTAGACCGAGCTGAGGTTATAACGGACAGCACGGTACTGCCGCCCAAAAACACACTTTTATTTAGTCGATTTTTAGCCGCTCTTTAAATGGCAAAAACGTCATAAAGTCGGCGTGATGCACCACGTAGGCTTCGGTGGTACGTTTTACCATGTTGCCTTCGCCGGCGTGGGCAGCGATGATATGACATACGGCAGGGGGTACGCCGGCTTCTTCGGCTAGGCTTACGCCCGAAAAGGGGTGACGCACATATTTACCGTAATTGCCCTGAATGGCATTTCCATCATTATCAAGTTCGTACTCAAGCAGTTTTCCCACATCGGCAAGGATGGCACCGGCAATTAAAACGTCCATGTCAACGGTTAATTCGCCGTGATACATGTCGTTGATTTTTTGGCCGGCATCGCGGGCAATGTGCACCACCGAGCGCTTGTGGTCCATAAAGGTTACCTTTAAATCGGGGCCCACCAACAGGGTAAAGGGTATGCGGTTCAGGTCTTCGGGTGTTAATACGCTGCGCTCTAATGCCAACTCCCAGGTTTTGGCGGTTTGCTCGCGCAATGTTTCGTTTTTAATCCATTCCAATTCGGGCCAAAGGGCTAATACTTCGTTGTTCATGATATTTTTTTATTAGCTAGCATTAGCTCGCAGTTTTAAACTGTGAGCTAGTGCTATAATATGAGCTAAAAGCTACAATCAAATTAAAATTTCGCAATTATCGCATCGGCCATCTGTTTGGTGGATGCTGCGCCATTTTCAACCACATCGGGTTTGCCGCGCATCTTCATCATATCATAGGTGCGGGTTTTACCTTCGGCAATAACGTCGGCTACCGCTTTCCGTATTTTTATCGCCATATCATTTTCATCAATAAAATCAAGCATCATACAAGCCGATTCAATCATGGCAATGGGGTTGACAATTGATACGGGATAGTCAGCATACTTGGGTGCCGAACCGTGGGTGGGTTCAAAAACACCAATGCCGCTGTCAGGATTAAACTGTGCCGAGCAGGCAAAGCCAAGTCCACCGATAAGACCTGCAAAACCATCTGAAACAATATCGCCAA
>WGDP01000062.1 GCA_015493215.1 Bacteroidales bacterium
ATTTTTATACAAGTTGGGGAGGACAGATATTTGAGACAACCGGATACATCCAAAACGACAACGGTTACCAGCGGTTGCGCGATTACAGCAATACTTCTTTGTATGTTTACGAAAACAGATGGCGTAAACCGGGTGATGTTACCAACGTTCCCAAATATATGTATGGCAATTCGCGGTCGCAAATCCGTTCAACACGATGGCTGCACAACGGAAGTTATATCCGCCTGAAAAGGGTGGAGTTTTCATACAGCTTCCCAAAGAATATTCTGGACAGAACCTTCATTAGCCAATTAAGACTGTTTGTCAGCGGCGACAATATCTGGACGTTTGTCAAAGACAAAACCCTGAAGAACGATCCCGAAATCGGAGGGATTACCGGTGAGGCCAGCTTCGATACCCCGCCCGAAAAAACAGTCTATTTTGGATTAAATATGAGTTTCTAACCCTGAAAATTTAAGAATCATGAAAAAAATATATTATTTGCTTGTTCCGGTTTTGATTTTCAGCCTCTTCTCCTGTAACAAAGATGAGTTCCTGAACAAGAAACCCTACGATAAAATTTCTACCGACAATTTAATTGTCGATTATTCCACTTTTAAAGCGGCTGCCGATGGTGTGTACGACATTTTTCAAAGCCCTTATTATTACGACAGCTATGCACTTTTGCTCCCCGACTTGATGTCGGACAATGTTCATAACAATAATTTCTATGTTTTTTCGGACATTGACCAGTATAAAACAAAAGCGGATGACCGCTATGTAGAGAAAATGTGGGACAAAATGGCGGCTCTCATTGCCCAGGCCTCTATTGTTATCCGGCAGGCCGAAGCATTTGATTTTGGCAGCGACCAGGCCGCTGCCAATAAACTGCTGGGCCAGGTTTACATTGCCCGCGGTATTGCTTATTTCGATATGCAACGTTTCTTTGCGCAGCCTTATAATTTTACCAGCGATGCTTCGCACCTTGGCGTGCCTATTGTTGATCAAAACCTGGTGGGGAAACAACTGGTTAGTCCCGCAAGGGCAACTACCAAAGAGGTTTATAACCAAATCCTCAGCGATTTTAACAAGGGATTGTCTTTGATTGGCAGCGATGTGGTTTCACCCTACTATCTTAATAAGTATTCGGCAGAAGCTATGCTGGCGCGCATTTACCTTTATATGGACAACTGGCAGAAAGCTGCCGACCTGGCCTCGGATGTTATCAATAGCGGTAAATACTCTTTGATTCCCAATAAAGATTATGTGGCCAGTTGGAAACTGGACAAGACTTCGGAGTCCATTTTTTCGATTGCCAATACAAGAACCGATAATGCCAAATATACTTCTATCAATTACTATTATATTTTTAAAAGATTTTTGGCCACAACCGATCTGGTGAACTCTTTTAAAGCCGGCGATGTAAGGAGAAATTTGATTGGTACCGGCAACAAAGTATTGAAATTCAGCTCTTATTTCTTTGATAATAACATTCCTGTCATACGTCTTTCGGAAATGTACCTGATTAAAGCCGAGGCGCTGGCCGAGCTGGGAGATGATGCCGGGGCCCGCGATGCGGTGAATGCCATTTTGCTGCGGGCAAATCCCACGGCTACCCCTTATACGGAATCGGGTGATGCATTGAAAAAGATTATCCAGGACGAAAGGCGAAAAGAATTGATGTTTGAAGGCCACCGGTTGTTTGATTTAACACGGAGAAAACAAAGTTTTGTGAAGTACAGTACGGCACAGCAAACACCTATCAATGTGACCTATCCGAATAACTATACTATTTTGCCCATTCCGTTGCAGGAGATTGAATCGAACAATAATATCTCTCAAGACCAACAAAACCCCGGTTATTAAACGATGATATGAAGAGCTGTTTGAGTGAAAAAACGATAATTTTTGTAAAATGTTCTTACCCTGCACTATTTTACTCTAAACTCAAATAGCTCTTTTTTTAAACTTTTTCAATGATGAAAAAAATATATTTTCTATCACTCATTTTATTGTTTTTGTTTTCTTGTAAAAATGAAAACAAGTCCTCCGCTTTGTTTTCGGGGAAAGTTTTAAATTCGAATATTTCGAAAATTAAAGTAGTGGATTATAACCACTCTTACAATGAAGACTTTCCCATAGATAATTCCGGTAATTTTAAAGCGATTATCCCCATTAAAAAACCCGGTACTTATTTCTTTCAGATAGGTCACGACTATTCGACTGTTATGCTGAAGGATGGTTATGACCTGCACCTCGATATTGATTTGAAAAATTTTTACAACTCAATACATTTTACGGGAAAAGGAAGTAGGCTCAACAACTTTGATGTATCGCGGCAGCACTTAAAAGCCAAGCTGGTAGGGATTTCCAGAAACTTTTTTTTGGTTCCTTTGGATGTTTTTATGCAAAGAATTGACAAGAATAAAAAAGCGTTTACCGATTTGCTGAATAAATCAGGATTAACCGGGGATGATAAAAGAATTGAAGAAAAAATCATCAAATACGATTATCTGCTTACCCGTAATAACTACGATAAGTTTGTGTATTATTACACAAAAAAACATCCCGTTTTACCGGCAGATTATTACGATCCTATTAAAAATATGAATCTTGATGATGAGGAAGCGTTTTGTTTTTCAAAAAGTTACCGGATTTTGATTTATGAAAATTTGCGTTATACCTACAACGATGCCCTGAAAAAGAATCCCGGCCTGTCAATTATCGATTTCACAAAAAACAAAATAAAACCGATTAAAAGTGCTTTAATCAGGGACCAGTTTGTTACGGGCCTTTTCCACACGCTTAAGCAGGGTGACCCCAATCTCGACAAAAATTATCACACGATACTGGGGCTTCTTACCAGCCAAAGGCTCAAGGAAAAACTAAAAAAAAGGTACGAGGCCATTTTGGCTACAAAACCTTCACAAAAATCGGTAACCTTTAATTACCAAAACGTGAAAGGCGGAAGAACCAGCCTTGAAGAGTTAAAGGGGAAATTTGTTTATTTAGACGTATGGGCAACCTGGTGCGGCCCCTGTCGCAGGGAAATTCCGTATTTGATGAAGCTTATTGATAAATATAAAGGAAAAGACATTGCCTTTGTAAGTATTTCGGTTGATGCCCGAAACGATTTCGAAAAATGGAAAAAAATGGTAACCGAAAAGCATCTGAAAGGGATACAGCTTTTTGCCGATAGCAGTTTTAAATCAAAATTCATTAAGTTTTACAACATCAGTATGATACCAAGGTATATCCTGCTCGACCGGAATGGGAAAATCATTACGCCGCATGCCCCCAGGCCATCTGAAAAGAAAACGGTTTCTGTTTTGGATAGTTTGTTAACCACTTCAAAAGCCGGAACAAGGATTATGCTGAAGAAATAATTTTTTAGCGCTTTGTTTTGGTAAGGTTTTGTATGTTTTTACGTCTTATTTTTGCAGTATAATGTATTGAACAAAATCAGTTTATCTATATGAAACGTTTCACCTTTTTGCTGGCAGCTTTTGTTTTGTTAACCCTTTCTGTTTCAGCACAAATCCTTGAGCCGGTTAAATGGTCTTTTTCTTCTGAAAAAATAGCGGCGCACGAATACAAGCTTATTTTCAAGGCTTCTATCGACAACCGCTGGCATCTTTATTCGCAGGATATTCCGCAGGCACCGCCGGCTACTACTTTTACCTTTAAAAAAGACAGCAGCTATACCCTGGAAGGCAAAGTGCGGGAAGTGGGCAACGTCATCCAGGAGTTCGACAAGAATTTCAATATGGAGCTGAAATTTTACGCCGACAGTGTCAGTTTTGTGCAGAAGGTGAAAATAAAAGGCGACGGGGCTGTGGTAAAAGGAACGCTGAATTTTATGTGTTGCGATAACACCCAATGCCTGCCCCCCAAAGATGTGGATTTCTCTTTCAGGCTGGGAAAAGCAGCAAAGAAGGCTGTTGCGGTAGCAAATACGGTTGCGACCGGAAAAGGACAAACCGTTTCCGGAAAAGAAAAAATCGATATCGGCGGCCGCAAAAAGGGGCTTTGGGGCTTTTTTGTGCTGGCTTTCCTCGGCGGTTTGCTGGGTATCCTGACGCCCTGCGTTTTCCCTATGATTCCTATGACAGTGAGCTTTTTTATGAAAGAGGGCGAAGACAAGGCCAAAGGTAAAATGCAGGCTTTGCTGTATGGTTTCAGCATTATAGCCATCTATACCTTGATTGGTTCTGTGTTGGCAGTGATTGCCGGGCCGAACATTGCCAACTGGCTGAGTACCAACTGGCTGCCTAATATCTTATTCTTCCTGATTTTTATGGTTTTTGCCTTTTCCTTTTTCGGGATGTTCGAAATTACCCTGCCGCACCAGTTGGTAAATAAATCGGACCAGAAAGCGGACAAGGGCGGTATTCTCGGCCCGGTTTTTATGGCGCTGACGCTGGTATTGGTTTCTTTCAGTTGCACCGGTCCCATTGTGGGGACTATTTTGGTAGAATCGGCCGGCGGGCAGATTCTGAAACCCATCGTCGGGATGTTCGGTTTTTCGCTGGCTTTTGCCCTGCCGTTTACCCTGTTTGCCTTTTTCCCGTCGTGG
>WGDP01000063.1 GCA_015493215.1 Bacteroidales bacterium
AAAAACTCGCCGGCAAGCAGAGGTTTGGTAAACTCACCCAACACCGGCTTATTTTGATACCAGATACTTTTATGGATAAGTGCATTCAGCTCGGTGGTGTTGCTAAACGGCATTCGGGCAACGGAAACATCGGGTAACAGGTCATCTTCATCGGGTTCGCCCCAGTGGCTGTCGCCGTCGTCGTTCCAGGTTCCGTCCAAAGCAGAGTAATAAAGGTCGGCAGGAATGTCGTTGCTTTCAACACCCCCTCCCGAAATTACATAGCAATAAAATCCCCGATAGGGTACAATTTCCACATCGCCGCCAAGCAGCACAAATTCCACACCGTGATTTTGATATTCCTGAATAATAAAATTCCTGATTTTCTCCTGCGAATCCTGTCCTGAAATATTGTTATTGATATAATTTACCGAAAAAACCTTCGATCTTATTCCCCGCTCAAGGTAAATATTTCGCAAGCTGTCGAAACTGTTAAGATAGTTGGTACCGGTAATAATAAGCAGCCGGTAGTCAGCCATTGAGCGGCTTTTGGCTGCCTTGTATAACTCAACAGCCTTAGGATTTTGCGCAAGTTTTAACACCTTGTTATGAACCCATACAGCTGTTTTCAGATTTTTTAAATGCAGCTCTGCCGAAGCTGTTTTTTTGGTATGGATGATGATGGTTACCTTTTTATAATAGGAAAGCTTTCCTGTGGCAGGAACATATTTAACCGGCGTAAAAGCCGACATGGCAAATCCGTAACCATTCATATAAGCCGTTTTAAGTTTTCCCACCGACGTGGACGGATAAGAATGGCCGGATGTATAAACCATCTCGTTTTTAACAAAAGGTGCCTTGCTTGTATCATTTAATGTGCGCGAAGGCTGATAGGGATAAAGCTGAAAAGTACCGTCAATAATTATTTCATCTTCACCTTTAAAATCAACCGAAACAGCTTCCTCGCCGGGAGGCAGCAAAAGGTTTACGGCAAAATAGGGCAACGAAGGTTCTCCGGCACGATTGGTTTGCATGGTATTGGGAAAAAATATTTTCTCATAATCGCCGTGCCTGATTATTTCGGGATGAGGAATGTTCCAACTTTTTTTAATAATTCCGGCCTGTAACAGCGAAACGGAGAGCATCAGCAATAAAACAAGGTAACTTTTTTTCATCGGTTCAAATTTTTTACAAACGTAAGATAAATAATCACTTTCAATGGTTGTCTGACCCATAGAGTTTAGGTTGGTTCTAAATTAATAGCCAAATAAAAAAATAAATTTTCATTATCGGGGTAGGGTAAATCCGTTTTGAAGCGGTACAATGGTGAAACACCTAAAAATTATATGTTATGAAAAAGATTAGTTTAGCTTTAACCATTGTAATGGCAGCGCTTTTTATGCTTAGCAGCTGCAAGAAAACCAACAACGATGAAGATTTCAGCGCATCACAGGATGATGCTTTTGCTGAAGCCACGTACAACAACGTAACCAGTATTGCCGATGAGGCCTACACTTTAAGCACCAACGGCAATTACAAATCGACAGATGGCCGGGTATTTTTAAGCGATTGTGCCACAGTAACCCTTGACACCACTGTATTTCCCCGCGTGCTAACCATCGATTTTGGCGACACCAACTGTCTGTGCAACGATGGCAGATACCGTCGTGGAGCCATCATCATTACCTTTACAGGCAGATACTGGAGACCCGGCACCATCAGAACCGCTACTTTTGACGAATACTATGTAAACGACAATCAGATAGAAGGTACCAAAGTGGTTACCAACAACGGCTTTAACGACAGCGGCAACATGAACTGGGACATTGCGGTAAACGGTATTATTACCCTTGCCGATGGCGGAGGCACCATTTCGTGGAACTCACAACGCAATCGTGAATGGATCGATGGAATCCAAACCCCTTATAACCGTTGGGATGACATCTACCTGATAACGGGACAGGCAGCAGGACAGCGTGCCAACGGACTGCACTGGACACGCCAAATTACCAATCCATTGCGTGTTGAGCTGGCTTGCAGGTTCATTGTTTCGGGAACCGTTGAGATTAATCCCGAAGGCAAACCGGTTCGTATCCTTGACTTTGGTGACGGCACCTGTGATAACATAGCTACCGTTACCGTTAACGGAAACACTTACACCATCCATTTACGCCCTTAATTGAATGGTGGACTTAGTTGAAAATCCGAAGGCGAATGCCTTCGGATTTTTGTGCTATCAGTAAAATAATCTATTTTTAAAGAAAATTTTTTGAGCATTGACTGAACGAGAATTTAAACAACTATTCGATACCCATTTCGATGAAATAAGAAACTACATCTGGTATCGTTGCGGTGACGGAGATTTAGCCTCCGATGTTGCTCAGGAATCGTTTGCAAAACTTTGGGAGAAAAGGCCTTACAACGATAGCTCAAAATTAAGAGGGTTGCTGTTTAAAATGGCCGGCGATATCTTTATTAGCAATTACCGGAAAAAAAACAGCGAGTTAAAATTCAGAACAACATTGACGCAAAAATTTGAAAACAAAACACCGGAAGAAGAACTTCAATACATCGAACTAAAAACAAAATATGAAAAAGCTTTAAACGAAATGCCCGAAACGCAACGTGTGGTGTTTTTAATGAGCCGTCACGAAAAAAAAAGATACAAAGAGATAGCCGAGGTAACCGGACTGGGAATAAAAGCGGTGGAAAAAAGGATGAGTAAAGCGTTACAATTTATAAGAGAAAAAATACAATAAAGTGAAACATAACAACGACATAGAAAAAAAGCCGGCCATGTTGGACGAATTGATTGATTCACTTTCAATTCCTTACAGCAAAAGCAAAGAGGATGTTTGGGCATCGCTTAGCAGGCAAATTGAAAACAAGCCTGCCAAAACACGCCGTTTAAACTACAACAAAGTACGAATGGTTTGGGCCGCTGCCATGATAGCTTTGCTTGTGGGATTGGGCGTACTTTTACGATTTTACCATTATACCGTGGAGGCCAAACCCGGCCAGATTGCCAATTTCTTTTTACCCGATGGCTCCGAAGTAATTTTATCTGCCGGTTCGGAAGCAACCTATTATCCTCTGTGGTGGAGCTACTCCAGAAAAGTTACCCTTCAAGGAGAGGCCTTTTTCAAGGTGCAAAAGGGTAAAACTTTTTCCGTAAAATCAAAACGCGGAATCACCACGGTGGTGGGAACCAGTTTCGATATTTATGCCCGTCCCGATAACTACCGGGTGGTTTGCTACACCGGAAAAGTATGGGTAAAAGCCCGAAACAGCAAACAAAAAATAATTTTAACGCCGGGCGAAAAAGCTGAAATTAACCCCAAAGGCGAAATAAAGTTTTCAAAAACAACAAACCCCAATCAATTTACATCCTGGATAAAAAATCAATTTGTTTTTACTTCCATACCCGTTCAATCGGTATTTAACGAAATGGCAAGGCGTTTTAATGTCACCATCACTTTTGAAAAACCTTTAGAAGGAAATTATACCGGCAACTTTCCTTCTGATATTCCGGTTGAAAAGGCGCTTGAAATTGTTTGCAAACCCTTTGGGCTTTCTTTTGAGAAAAAAGCCGGACGCACCTATGTTATCAAATAAAAATGGGTTGTTTTGCGTGATTACAATTCTCCATTGCCAAAAACTTTTTAGAACACTTTTTTAAGAAAAACGTTCTTTATAATTTGACTTATCGTTAAATTGCGGCATAATTAAAAATTCGATGGGCAAAAAAATAATACTACTTCTATCACTGTGGCTTGTTCCTCTTTTTACTTTGTGGGCGCAAAAGCAAAGCATTGTTGTAAGCGCCGACCGGCAACCTCTCAACAGGGTTTTAATTAATTTACGCAACACCTATCATCTTAATGTGTCATTCAACGACCAGTTACTGTCAAAGTATGAAATTACACTGCATCAATCATTCAACAGTCCCGAAAAGGCGGTTGCCTCCCTCCTTGCCAACACACCGTTACAATATAGCTATAACGACGATGTTATTGTAATATGGGAACCGGCAATCCCAGAAAAAAAGAGCAATAAACGTCACTTTTTAAAAGGCTATTTAAAGGACAGCAAATCGGGTGAACCGCTTGTTTATTCACATATTCTTACCAACGATAAAAGGTTTATTTCCGATGTCAACGGTTTTTTCAGCACGGTTACCGACAGTGCCAAACCTGTTCATGTTATTTTTTCTCATCTTGGATATTACATTCTCGACACCGTTATCAGGCCCGACACCATAAACCGGATTTACCTTTTTCCTGCTTCCATAAGATTGTCGGAAGTAGAGGTTACCGGAAAAAGTGTTGACTTTATTTCGCAAATCGGCCAAAAGCCCGGGATTATCCGTCTCAACAGTAAAGTGGCATCGCACCTGCCGGGATACGGCGACAATGCAGTATTTAATCTGCTGCGGCTTCAACCGGGCATACTGGCCTCGGGCGAGCAAACCAACAGTATGATTATCTGGGGCAGTTATGCCGGACAAAGCAAAGTAATTTTTGACGGATTTACCATTTACGGATTAAGCAACTTCAACGACAATATAAGTTCGTTTAACCCTCTGTTGGTGAATGATATTACTGTAATGAAAGGGGGCTACGATGTTAGATACGGCGAAAGAGTCGGGGGAATTGTTGATATTTCGGGTATTACCGGCAATACCAAAAAAGTATCGGGGATTTTTAGCATTAACAACATGACTATTAACTCCAAGCTGGAAATTCCAATCTCAAAACGCTCCTCTCTTGTAATTGGCCTGCGCCATACCTATTTTAATCTTTATAAACCTGTCAACTATCCTGTCAGGCCGGCTGACACAGCAAATCCTGCCGGAATTACCATCAACGTAATTCCAAAATACACCTTTCGCGACCTTAACATTAAATACTCCGGAACCACTAAAAACAACGACCACTATTTTGTGAGCCTTTACGGCAGCAACGATATTTTTAAATACAGCATTGATGATACGATTCAATTTAGAGAAATCCTGAAAAATACTACTGAACACAGCACACAATCGGGTGGCACACTGTTTTTTGGCAAAAACTGGCGAAACAACGGCGTTAGCAATTTTATGCTCTCTTTTTCATCGTTGCAAAAATATTACTCCGACGATTACAGTATTAAAAAGCTGTATAACGGGCAGGTGAACCCCATTACGCAAACCGCTTCTGTTAATAAACTTAACGAGGTTACCCTGAAAGTTGAAAACAGATTTCCACTTTCCAAACACCACACATTGGAGTTCGGGGGTGGAATTGTTTCAAACAAAAGTTTTCTTCAGGTAGATACCTTTAATGTAAACCTGTCCAACATCAACATTTCAGCTGCAAGGCTCTATGGATATGCTCAGGATGTTATTTCGCTTGGAAACAAATTGACTTTAAAACCAGGCGGCAGAATTACACAAGCATTTTACTTAAAAAAGATTTATTTCGAACCGCGTTTATCGGTTATTTTCAAACCTGATCAGGCATGGACTTTTTCGCTGGCCTGGGGATTGTACAACCAGTATATTGCACTTGCTTCAACGGTTGATAATCAGGGTAATTATCGATTTTTATGGACGGTATGCGACAACCGGGATATTCCGGTACTCAAAGCCATGCACACCGTTGCAGGCATTAGTTTTGCCAAAAGCGGGTATATTATTAGTCTTGAAGGGTTTTACAAAACCGTATCGGGGTTAAGCAGGTTTGTGCGTTATAAAGATATTGTCGCTCCCGATATTTATCACGGAACAGGACGCAGCTACGGCCTTGATGTGATGTTAAAAAAAGATTACCGGGGCAGCACCTTTTGGGTTGCTTACTCGCTGAGCCACACCACCGAAAAGTTTGATTATTACCCCAATCCCTCGTTCCGGCGTGCCCCGCAAGACCAACTACATGAGGTAAAAGTTGGTGCAGTCGTCAACCTGTCGCCCTTTTATATTTCGGCTGACTATGTTTACGGTTCGGGATTCCCCATCACTTTTAACAATCACCAAAAAATAGAAAAAGACTATCCCTACAACCGGTTAGACGGTTCGGCAACCTGGCGGTTTTTAAATAAAAAGGTCAGTGCTGAAATCGGAATTTCCATTTTAAACATATTAAACACTCAAAACATCAAATTTTCTAACTTCGAAAAAGTCCCCCTCAATCAAACCAGCTCCATAAACATTTATGCCGATGCTATTCCGTTTACACCTACCCTTTTTTTAAA
>WGDP01000064.1 GCA_015493215.1 Bacteroidales bacterium
AATGGAGTAGTTCAATCTCTTTAAAAAATACTCAATAACCTCGAGTGTTCCTGAGCCTTTTTCACGCAAAAGCAGGGGGTGCGACCGGAGTTCCGTAAGTGAAATTTCTCCCTTTTTGGCAAGCGGATGAGTGCTTTTTGCAGTAAGGACGATTTCATCTTTTATAAAGTCGATATACTTAAAATCTTTTCGTTTTGACTGGCCTTCGATGATACCCAAATCAATTTGATTGTTGGTTAAGGCTTTCTCTATCTGCTCGGTGTTTCCATTTACAAGGTGGATAACAATATTTTTAAATTTTTGATGAAAGTGTGCCATCAGGGGTGGAATAACATATTGTGTCATGGTGGTGCTTGTGCCAATAGCCAGTTTCCCCTTATGCTCATTTTGTAAAATGCCCATCTCAAAATCAAGCAACGAATAAAGATTGTCAATTTTGGTTCCGTATTGCTGAAGGAGTTTTCCTGCTTCGGTAAGTTCGATGTTGCTACCCTTTCTTACAAAAAGTTTTGTATTAAAATGTTTCTCAAGAGCAACAATGTGCTTGGTTACTGCCGGTTGCGAAATATATAGCTCTTTGGCAGCTTTGGTAAAGCTAAGTCGGTTTGCAGCTGTTAAAAATACTTTTAGTCGGAAATTTTTCATGAGCTTGCTTAGTTTTATACCTGGCTGTCAGCAAGTGCTTTCATCAGGCGGCTTACACTTACTTTGTCGAAACGGTCGAAAGTGGAAGGTTCGCCATTGGCAATTTCCTCAGGCATTTTATCTACTAAATTCTGCCATTGGGTTTCGGTAAGCTTTTCGATAAAATTTGCAAACTCATCCGAAACCGGGTTTGCCGGCAAATATTTTCGATACATGGCCGCAGTTGCCTGCAGCATGGACAGATAGGGTTGAATGTCGGTGGTGGTAGATGCGGCTTCGCTATCGTACCATGCAATGGGGACTTTTTGTATTGACTGGTGCTCAATTAACTCCGTTTTTAGCAACAGCTCGATGTCGAAGGCGAATTTCTTTTCGATGGTATCGTTAATAATTTTGTTAACAATACCGGCATCAAAGGCTTTAAACCCACATTGAGTATCGGTTATATATCCCAGTTGCGGAATCAACCGTTTCCATAGATAGATAAAGAGTTTTCCGCGTGTATTTCGGGTGCCTTTTTTAACCACCACCGATTTTGGTTCGCGCCGTGAACCAATGGCAGCCTTTTTGGCGTTGGTAACAATATGATTTACCAGCAAGCCCGATTGTCCCAAATGGGTTGATAAATCGGCATCGGTAAAAATAATTACGTGATTTTCTTTTTTTTGCTGTGCAGCGAGATACATGCCATACTCAATGGAGCCGCCTTTTCTGCTGTCGTCGGTACTTTGCAAGGGGGCGACAACTTCAAGATGTTGATCGATGGCATCTTGAAGAAAAGCAACTTTTACATTGTTGGTGTTAACCGTTTTGCTTGTCTTAAGAATCCGGCGGGCAATATTACCGCTTCCTTCGGGACAGCCATCGTCAACCACAAACATATCCCAGCTTATGTTTTTAAACTCATCGGTTAAAAATTGCATTTGCTTGATTTTCCGTATTAAAAAATCTTCGCCCAGCGGATCCTCTTCTTTGGTTAAAATTCGGCGGTTTTCTTTGTAAACCGCAAATATTATTGAAATGTGTACCGGTTTACTGATGGATGCCAAAAGCTTTTTTGAGAGTGCCACTTTAACGGCAATCTGCAGCATCATCGGGTTGGTTTTTTTGTCGGTGGTAATTCTGTTTTCCAACAGTGTTATTTCATTACAATTGTATGCATTTTTGTATAACTGTTGTGCCAGTGTTTCTATTTGGTTCCAATGCCCGGTGTTGGTAATGTCAAACGTTTCGCTAAATACTTTTGTTTTTAGCGCTTCATTCACGTATCTAATTAAAGCCATGGTCTGTTTTGGTTTAGTGGTTTGCTTAAATAAAAATTACGATTTTTATTTTTCAGCAAATGTAATAAAATTGAGGAGTATCCACCTTATGAGATTTTATATAATAGCGAATTATTATACGCCAGAGTGTTCAAATAGAGTAAAATAAGTTACATTTTATTAAATTCTATTGCAAACAAAAAGTCCTCTGAGGAAACCACAGAGGACTTTTATTACTATAAACTTTAAAAAGGTTTATTTTTTTTCTCCCTCTTCAAGTTTCGATTTCAGGTCAGCAAGGCCGGAAATATCGCCCAAAGTAGTTTTTTCTACCTTTTCATTCAGTTTTTTAACCGTCTGATTGGTTCTTTTCTTATCGGCTTTGGTTTTGTTTTCATTTTCTTTTCTTGCAGCTCTGGCATCTTCTTCAAAAATGCGGGTGTGCGAAACAATAATTTTTTTGTTCTCTTTCGAAAACTCAATTACTTTGAAGTCTGTCTGGTCGTCAACTTTAACGGTTGAACCGTCTTCTTTTTTCAGATGACGTGCAGGGGCAAACCCTTCAACACCATAAGGAAGTGCAACAATGGCACCCTTGTCGTTGGCACTGATAACGGTTCCCTGATGAACGGAGCCTACTTCAAATACGGTTTCAAATACATCCCACGGATTTTCTTCGAGCTGTTTGTGTCCGAGGCTTAAACGACGGTTTTCAACATCAACATCCAACACAACAACCTCGATGTCTTCACCAATCTTGGTAAACTCGGCAGGATGTTTGATTTTTTTAGACCATGAAAGGTCGCTGATGTGAATTAATCCGTCAACACCTTCTTCAATTTCAACAAAAATACCAAAGTTGGTAAAGTTGCGAACGGAGGCAGTGTGTTTGCTTCCAACGGGATATCTTTCGCTGATTTTTTCCCATGGGTCGGGAATAAGTTGTTTCATACCCAACGACATTTTACGCTCTTCGCGGTCGAGGGTAAGGATAACGGCTTCCACTTCGTCGCCAACTTTCAGGAAATCTTTGGCAGTGCGCAGATGCTGCGACCATGACATCTCGGAAACGTGAATCAGACCTTCAACGCCGGGAGCAATTTCAATAAATGCACCATAATCGGCAATAACAACCACTTTACCTTTAACTTTATCACCAATTTTCAGTTTTTCGTCCAACGAATCCCATGGGTGAGGAGTAAGTTGTTTAAGGCCAAGGGCGATACGTTTTTTGTTTTCGTCAAAGTCGAGGATAACCACTTTAAGTTTCTGATCAAGTTCAACAACTTCATCGGGATGGTTGATACGTCCCCAGGAGAGGTCGGTAATATGAATCAGGCCGTCAACGCCGCCAAGGTCGATAAATGCACCGTAGGAGGTGATGTTTTTAACGGTTCCTTCGAGCACCTGTCCTTTTTCGAGTTTGGCAATAATCTCAATTTTTTGAGCTTCCAGTTCGTCTTCGATAAGTGCTTTGTGCGAAACAACAACGTTTTTAAATTCGTGATTGATTTTAACCACTTTAAATTCCATTGTTTTGTTAACAAAAACATCGTAGTCGCGGATGGGTTTAACATCAATTTGTGATCCGGGGAGGAAGGCATCGATGCCAAACACGTCAACAATAAGGCCGCCTTTGGTACGCGATTTAACGTAACCGTTGATGATTTCATCTTTTTCGTGGGCTTCGTTAATGCGATCCCATGAACGGAGAATACGTGCTTTTTTATGGGAGAGAACCATCTGTCCGTTGGTGTCTTCCTGGTTTTCAACGTAAATATCAACTACGTCGCCAACTTTTAAGTCGGGTTTGTAGCGAAATTCGTTGAAAGGAAGTACGCCGTCCGATTTATAACCAATGTTAACAACTACTTCGCGGCTGTTAATGGAAACGATGGTGCCTTCAATAACTTCGTGTTCGGTAATTGAACCGAGACTTTTTGAGTAAAGCTCTTCAAGTCTTTTTCTGTCTTCAACTGAGTAGGCATCTTCTTTTTTATCCAATGCATCCCAGTCAAATTCTTCGGGTTCTTCTTTTTTTACCTCTTCTTTAACTTCTTCTTTTGCCTCTTCGGCGGCAGCTTCGGCAACCGGTTCCTCAGCAGGAGTTTCTTCAGCAGCTTTTTCAGCAGGGGCTTCTTCAACAGCTTCGGCCTTTGCTTCCTCTTTGGGTTCTGCAACAACTTCTTTTGGGGTTTCGGCAGCAGTTTCTTCTACTTTTTCGGTAGTTTCTTCAGCTTTAACTTCGGGGGTAACTTCGTTTTTCACCTCTTCCTTTTCGGGATTGGTGATGTTTTCTTGGTTTTCTGACATTTAGAAAATCTTGTGTCTCTTGATCGTTGTCCGATAAACCGACCGTGGAAACGGGTTTAACTTTAATTATTAATTTGATTTTAAGATTTTGGTAAATAAAACTTTAACCCAAAATTCGGACACCTTAAAATCGGGGTGCAAAGGTAGTATTTTTCTGATAATATGAAAACGGCTTGTGGGAAATAATTTTGGGGGATTAGTGGGGCTAATTGGAGGCTAAAGTAAATTATTGATTTTGAGGATTTGCATCATCTCGGTTTGGATTTCTTTTGCTTTATGGCCTGCTGCTTCGGCAAAGTCGGTTTTTGAGGATGCGTAGATTATTCCTCTTGAAGAGTTTACGAGTAGCCCGCAACTTTTGTTCAGGCCGTATTTAGCTACCTCTTGCAAGCTTCCACCCTGGGCACCAACACCGGGAACCAGTAAAAAGTGTTCGGGCACTATTTTTCTGATGTCCAATAGTGCTTTTGCTTTGGTGGCTCCTACAACATACATCAGTTGGTTTTTGTTGGCATGGGAACGGGTTTGTTCAAGCACCTCTTCAAAAAGCTTTTTTCCGGTTTTGTTTTCAAACATTTGAAAATCGGAAGCGCTGCTGTTTGACGTCAGCGCCAGCAAGATGGACCATTTGCCGGGATATTTTAAGAAAGGCTCTATTGTATCGAAACCCATGTACGGCGAGAGGGTAACGGCATCAAAATCCATCTGTTCAAAAAAGGTTTTGGCATACATTGCCGATGTGTTGCCAATATCGCCGCGCTTGGCATCGGCAATCAGGAATATCGGCTGTTTTAACGACCGGATGTATTTTATGGTTTTTTGAAGGCTATTCCAGCCGGCTGCCCCGTTTGCTTCGTAAAAAGCCAGATTGGGTTTGTAGGCAACGGCAAAGGGAAGGGTTGCGTCCACAATGGCTTTGTTAAACGCAAAAACAGGGTCTTCATCTTTTTGTAAAAAGTCAGGGATTTTATCAATATCGGTATCCAACCCGACACATAAAAAGGATTTCTTTTGTTTGATGAGGCTGAAAAGTTGTTCGTAATTCATGGTTTGGATGTCTCTTTTTTTATCGAAAAAAATTCAGTTGCTCAGTGCCTCCCACTCTTCCACTTTTCCAATTCTCTCCATCTTCCGGCCTTCCAATCTCCTATCCTCCCACTTCATCTTTCAGTTTTTCGGCATTTTCGGCCATTTGCAGCTTGTCGATGATTTCCTGAATGTCGCCGTCAATAATAGCATTGAGGTTGTAAAGTGTGAGGTTAATCCGGTGGTCGGTAACCCTGCCTTGCGGCCAGTTGTAGGTTCGTATTTTTGCGGAGCGGTCGCCGGTGGAGACCATGGTTTTGCGCTTTGACGAGATTTCTTCAAGGTATTTGGCATGTTCCCGCTCATACAATCTGGAGCGCAGC
Organism: Bacteroidales bacterium; assembly: GCA_015493215.1. Lineage (GTDB taxonomy): Bacteria > Bacteroidota > Bacteroidia > Bacteroidales > F082 > B16-G9. The sequence goes on from WGDP01000064.1 coordinate 5,630, forward strand.
ACTTTCATAGCTTTGGCAAGGTTTTTCAGCTGTGATTTTTCATCCTGACAGGTAACCACAATGCCCGTTGGTATATGGGTAAGACGAATGGCACTGTAGGTTGTGTTAACCGACTGGCCACCCGGTCCTGAGGAGCAGTAAGTATCTTTACGGATGTCTTTATCGTGAAGTTCGATATCGAACTCATCGGCTTCGGGCAACACGGCCACTGAGGCTGCCGAGGTGTGGATACGTCCTTGCGTTTCGGTTTTGGGCACCCTCTGAACGCGATGCACACCCGATTCAAATTTCATGGTTCCGTAGGCACCGTTTCCGGTAACATTAAAAACAATCTCTTTAAAGCCACCGGAAGTTCCTTCGCTGATGCTGACGATGTCAACCTTCCATTTTTTGCTTTCACAAAACTTTTGGTACATTCTAAAAAGGTCGCCGGCAAAGATGCTTGCTTCGTCGCCGCCGGTTCCGGCTCTGATTTCCACAATGGCGTTTTTTTCATCCTGAGGATCTTTGGGGATAAGCAAAATACGAATTTCCTCCTCCAGCTTTTCTTTTTTCGGTATCAGCTCTTCCAACTCCTCTTTGGCCATTTCTCTGAACTCCGGGTCTTTTTCGGTATCGAGTACCTCTTTGGCGTTTTCGATGTTGCCGAGAATATTTTTATACTCCTTGTAAGTATTAACAATGGGTTCCAGTTCGCGGTAATCCTTATTGAGTTTAACAAATCGCTTAACATCCGACATCACTTCGGGGTCGTTCATCTGTTCACCAATCTCTTCCCAACGGTTCTTTATAATTTCCAGTTTATCTAAAATTTCCACGGTTTTTGATTTTAGCTGCAAAGATATTAAATTTTGGTGAGGGTATAAGCAAGCGAGAGCTTCGCTTGGAGCGAAGCCTTCGCTAATAGGAGTAACCCGGATTATTGCATTCACTCCCTTTCATTTACCCGGATGATTTTGGATATACCATTTATTGTATTCCCTGATTATTTTTTCCACGTCGTAATAATGATATCCTTTTTCTTTGTTTTTAATTTTTGCGGCCAGCTGTGGGTTATCCGCTACAAGCTTGCTCATGTTTTTCTTGAAGTTGGTCAGCATTTTCATCGAATTGAAATCCACAAACTCACCGGAAGGAGTAAGCCCGTATGTATGGTATTCCAAATCTTTTTCCGAGAAACTCAAATCAACCTTTGTGTTCAACGGATGCTCTTCATCCACTTTTACTCTGCTTTCGGATCGTTCTTTTGTTTCATAAAACCATTTGTAAACCTTAAAAGGCCCGTCAATTACTTTCAATAAAAAATGCCAGGTTCTGGCGTCATTGGCAGAATAAGTTGAAGGCGGTTTGAACTTGAAAGATTCGTAAAACCTGGGGCCTGTTTTGTAGGCTTTCAGGTCTTTTGGCTTATACTTCCTGGTGTACTTTTCATCATTACGATTGTTGTAAAACAGTACTTTGTCTTGATTGTTTACCAGGTTCTTCAGCATTAGATAACCCCTGATTGTGTCGTTGTTACGGGTAATCACATAACCGGGATACTTTGTCCATAGTTTGACATTGAAGATGCTGTCCGTTGCAGGAGCTTGCTGTTCACCCTGGCTGAATCCGCTGAAGAAAGAAAAAATGAACAAAATTAAAATAATGGGCTTTTTCATTTTTTAGTATTTTTTAGTTTGTTTCAGCCACAAAGTTATAAAGTATAAAAGAAAATGTCAAGTTAGCGAGGGCTTCGCTTAGAGCGAAGCCCTCGCTTCAGCGTTTGGGCTTTAAGTTCTGTTTCCTGCCATTCTTTTTCCGGATTGGAATCGGCAGTAAGACCGCCGCCAACATACAGATTTAAAGTGTCGCCATTGATTTCGGCACATCGTAAATTGACAAATAAATCTGACTTGCCATTTAACAGCCAGGGGCCTAAAAACCCGGTGTAAAATTTTCTACCGTGAGGTTCATGGGTCTCAATTAATGAGTATGCCTCGTTTTGAGGCAAACCACAAACAGCAGGTGTGGGATGCAAGGATTTTATCAACTTGTCGATGTTGTTG
>WGDP01000065.1 GCA_015493215.1 Bacteroidales bacterium
AAAAATTGACGATAGTCTCAATTGTAGTAATGATGAATAATTTATAGCAAATTGACAAAATATAAAATTACAATAATTAATAAAGTATAAATATGAACGAGATTATAACAACTTTCATTTTCTTTTTTGCCGTTATTGACCCAGTAGGTACAATCCCTGTTTTCATCGCTGTGACTAAAAGTTGCGAAGCTAAGAAGAAAAATAAAATTGCCGTTAAAGCAGTTATTATAGCAACAATTGTGCTAATGTTTTTTCTGGTAGCTGGAGAAGTCATTCTTAATGCTATCAATGTTCCACTCACAGCATTTCAAATAGCCGGAGGCATTGTACTTTTTTTATTTGCCTTAACAATGATTTTTGGCGAAAGTAAACCAGATGAAGAAATAAACGAAATTAATAAAGAAAGTGAAAAAGCCATCTTCCCATTGGCTATTCCATCAATTGCCAGTCCGGGTGCTATGATTGCTGCAGTTATGCTTACAGAAAATAGTTTATATGGTATATGGTACCAACTTAAAATATCTATTATAATGCTAAGTGTATTATTAATTACATTGATTTTTTTACTTCTAGCTAGTAAACTTTTTAAACTTATCGGCAATAATGGAGCAAGTATAATTAGTCGAGTAATGGGATTAATATTAGCTTCAGTTGCGGTAACGAGTGTTCTTGAAGGTATAAAGCTGTATTTTAAAATTTAACACCTTTTTTGGACTAAAAAAATAATGATATTCAATGAAACTAATAAAACAACGAAACGCCAACAATGGCTCATAGTGCATGCCGCAAATAATTGTAAATATGAAGATTAAGCATTTAATGAACATACCGGAAATAGGAAAATATAACATTGAAATTGCGGCACGCAACATAGCCCTGGCCGTTATCCACCATTAACTACTTAATTCTATTTATCCTTAACCATTTTACGGGTAACGGAAACTCCGTTTTTATCGGTGATACGAATAAAATAGAGTCCCGTTGACAGCCGGGATGTGTTGACTGTTTGAATGGACTTACCCTTTGTTAGCATAAAACTTTGTTGCATTTTAAGCCTCCCCTGCATATCGAAAACAGCAAGGGTTGCCGGGGTGTTTGATTGGGTTGTAATGTTCAGCTTTAACCGGTCGTTAACAGGGTTTACAAAGCTTATATCTGAAAACAACGTGTATTGGTATTCGTCAATTCCCACATGTTGGTCAACACTAAGTTTTAAGGTAACGGGCAGATGGTCCGAATTTTTTCCCAGTGCATTTAACACATTTGCAGGCACCGAGGTGTTTGTAGGTGCATCGAGCAGGCCTTTGTTAAAATGTTTTCCGTCCTGTCCCAGTGCCCAATAGCTGCCATCAACATATTTAACGTGTTCGGTTCCGTTTTTAATATAATTCGAAATCAGGATATAATCGAACCTGTCGTCCATGCCCCCCCAGGAAGCGCAACCATTGTCCTCCGAATGCGTTGACTGCGTATGATAATTACGAAAAGCATAGTTGTTGTGCCAGTCGCCACTTTGGTTTACCGGGTCGTTAAAGTTGATGTTTGTGTTACTGTTCATGGTAAGCTGTAACCATGCAGGCTCGGTTTCGCCATACAGGTTAAAATCGCCCATCATCAGGTAGTTGGCCTTTTGGTTGTGGTTTTTCAGGTAATTCATCGTGTTGGTAGCCATCACTTTGCGTTTGTTGCTGTTGTCAGTTCCCGAACCGGCTTTCAGGTGAGCCACAATGCAAATTACAAAAGCGGTATCGCCCTGCTCAAGCTGAGAGGAGTTGTAATAAAATTTAAAAAGGTTTATGTCGCGAACATAATCCTGCACAACGATTTGTTTTTGAAACGTAAGTTTTTTGGAGTTATAATAGATGGCGTTGGCCAGATAGGGTGCGTTGCTGTGAACAAATGCCGGCCGTTTGTAGCGCGATGTCCAGGTAGTATTGATAACACCAAGAAGATGCTCCATCATAGCTTCGGAAGCCACCATTTCGTTTACCGAAAAGATATCGGGTTTTACATAATTGATGATGGTTTTAATGTAGCCGTCTTTGGTTGTTACATTATTGTTGGTGCTGTTACAGCCACCGTAATCGTTGCCATATTGCAACAGGTTGTATTGTAAAACGGTAAGGGTATCTTGTGCCGAAGCAATGCCTGTTGTTGCCAGCAACATCAGAAAAACAATAATCTTTTTCATTGGAAAGTAATTTCCGGCAAAGATAGGTTAAAACAGGAAAAAAGAACCAATATATACTCCCAAACCTGTTCCGTCCTGTTTGTTAAATGCTTTAGCGAAATCGGCGGCAATAACAATGTTATGGTTAACTACAAGGTGCAGCCCGCCACCAGCAGTATTGTGGAATTTTTCGGTTCCCGGTTTAAAATAATCGGCCTTTGTATCGCCAACGTGCTTGTAATCAATTTCTTCGTTGGTAAGCGAGTTAATTTTATCATCAATATTAATCTTTTTAACCACCCGTCCGGTATCGAAGAATCCGCTTAAAACAAAATCGATGTTTTGTTTAAACAAAATAACTTTTAAAACCGCCCATCTAAGTTCAAAATTACCATTTACAATGCCATCGCCCACGGCTCTGTTACGCACCATTCCCCGTACTGTTTTAGCGCCGCCCAATCCTTCGTTGTAAAGGCCGTTAGCCACGGAATTAAACATAAAAGTTTCGGTATAAACGGGGGCATATCCGGCAATGGTAGATTGATAGTTTAAACGGTAAGCAAGCGATAGCCGGTTTTTAATAAAAGGAATATACTGGCGCCAGTAAACAGCCAGCTTTAAAAAACTGCTGCTCATGGTTGACATAAATTTTGGTGCTGCCAACAAGGTGGCTTCAGCCCAAATTCCCCGCATGGGTGTTTGCTCCTGGTCACGGGTATCATAAACCATTCCGGCTTTTAACAGTGAAAAGAATCCTCCGTTTTTTTCTTCATCGGTGATAATACCCCAATGGATGTACCTGTCATACAATGGTGGTACACTGTCGATTGAGGGTAGCATCTTCTCTTTTTTACCTTTGTTAAGTCTGTCGATGTTCACCGAAGAGGTTTTAACGGAATAAAATTCCAATCCGGTAAGCCATCTGAAATGTGAATTTAAAATAGCATGTTCAAAGGTGGTTCTTACACGCAACATCTTACGTTTTTGCTTGTAAAACATCCTCGAGCGGTAACCAGCAGCGCCATCGGTTCGCCATGCCTCGTTGTAAACGGCATCATATCCGTTGTATCCAAAAAAATCAAAAGCCATGTCAGGCAGATAGGCCACATCCATTTTTGTTTTAAAGCCTTTAATAAGATGATCGGAATCGTAACTAAACAAAAAGGTGGCACTTCCTTTGGTATAAACCGAAGCCGAAATAGCTATCATGTGATAATATTTTGGATAGAGTTGGCCATCACCATAGTTGACAAAAGAGCTGCTTGCGCCAAACTCAATGCCCAAGTCGGTATCAAAAGTCAGATAGGGAAAGGGCAGAATGTTCCAGCCTTTTTTTACAATTTCTTTTTTCTCCTTTTTGTTTTGAGTAGTGTTTTGCGAAAACCCTGAAAAGGATAATACCACAAGCAAACTTAATAACATGTTTTTCATAATAAAGGCTTTAATTAATAACTTTTTTCGTATGGACAACCATAAAAATTATTCCCGTGCTTCAATAAGCAGTTCCAGCATTTTAATACCGGCTTCGGGAATTTTTGTTCCCGGGCCGAAAACGGCCACTACGCCGGCATCGTATAAAAACTTGTAGTCCTGATGGGGAATTACGCCACCCACAATAACCATAATATCAGCACGTCCCAGTTTTTTCAACTCCTCCATCACCTGTGGCACCAGCGTTTTATGGCCGGCTGCCAGCGAAGATACACCTAAAATATGTACATCGTTTTCAACAGCCTGGCGTGCTGCTTCGGCAGGGGTTTGAAACAGGGGACCCATATCAACATCAAAACCAATATCGGCATAACCCGTTGCCACCACTTTTGCACCGCGGTCGTGACCGTCCTGTCCCATTTTTGCAATCATAATACGCGGACGGCGACCTTCCATCTCGGCAAATTTGTCGGCCAGCTCGCGTGCTTTTTTAAATTGTTTGCTGTCGCCGGCTTCGGCTGAATAGACTCCTGAAATTGATTTTATCACTGCTTTATACCTCCCGAAAACTTTTTCACAAGCGTACGAAATTTCACCCAATGTAGCACGTTTTTGTGCTGCATCAACTGCCAAAGCTAACAAATTTCCCTGACCTGTACGACATGAAAGGGTAATGGCGTCAAGCGCTTTTTGTACGGCATCGTTATCGCGTTCGGCTTTTAGCTTGTTAAGGCGCTCAATTTGTGAGAGGCGCACAGCAGTGTTATCCACTTCCAAAATGTCCAAAGGCTCTTCTTTTTCAGGACGATATTTATTGATGCCTACAATAACATCTTTTCTTGAGTCGATGCGGGCCTGTTTGCGAGCTGCCGCTTCTTCGATACGCATCTTGGGTAATCCGGTTTCGATGGCTTTGGCCATGCCGCCCATTTCTTCCACTTCGCTAATTAGTTTCCAGGCTTTTTGGGCAAGCTCGTGGGTTAAATATTCCACGTACCAGGAGCCGGCCCAGGGGTCAACATTTTTAGTAATGCCGGTTTCTTCCTGAAGGTATATCTGGGTATTTCGTGCAATGCGTGCCGAAAAATCGGTGGGCAGGGCAATGGCTTCATCCAGCGCGTTGGTATGCAGCGATTGTGTTCCGCCGAGGGCAGCACCCATGGCTTCAATACAGGTTCGGGCTACATTGTTAAACGGATCCTGCTCCGTGAGGCTCCAGCCCGATGTCTGGGTATGGGTGCGCAGTGCCATGGACTTTGGGTTTTCAGGATTAAACTGCTTTACAATCTTTGCCCAAAGCATCCGTCCCGCACGCAGTTTGGCTATCTCCATAAAGTGGTTCATGCCCAGCCCCCAGAAAAAGCTCAGACGAGGGGCAAACTGGTCTATTTTTAATCCTGCTTTCAGACCCGTGCGTATATAATCCAGCCCATCGGCCAGGGTGTAAGCCAACTCTATGTCTGCAGTGGCACCCGCTTCCTGAATATGGTAACCCGAAATGGAGATGCTATTGAATTTGGGCATGTTTTGAGCGGTGTATTCAAAAATATCGGAGATAATGCGCATGGAAGGTGCCGGCGGATAGATGTATGTGTTACGAACCATAAACTCCTTTAAAATATCGTTTTGGATGGTTCCTGCCAGATTTTTCATGTCGGCACCCTGCTCAAGGGCAGCAACAATATAAAAGGCCATAACGGGCAACACGGCTCCGTTCATTGTCATTGAAACGGAAATTTTTTCCAGTGGAATTTGGTTAAAGAGCACCTTCATGTCCAATATGGAATCAATGGCCACGCCGGCTTTTCCAACATCACCCACTACCCGCTCGTGGTCGGAGTCATATCCGCGATGAGTGGCAAGGTCGAAAGCCACCGAAAGTCCTTTTTGTCCGGCAGCAAGGTTACGTCGATAAAAAGCATTTGACTCTTCCGCAGTGGAAAACCCTGCATATTGCCTGATGGTCCAAGGCCTTGTTACATACATGGTGGAATAGGGGCCACGTAAAAAAGGTGGTATTCCGGCAGCATAGTGCAGGTGTTCCATCCTTTTTTTGTCGGCAGCAGTATAAACAGGCTTCACCTTAATATGTTCAGGCGTTTCCCAATTAGTTTTAACACCGTTTTCCAGTTCCCATTGCGATACAGGCTTTTCAAAATCAGGTATCTGATTTATGTTGATGTTTTTAAAATTTGGTTTCATTTTTATTATTTTTTTTTGCCACTAATTATGATTTAGCTCACGGTTATAACCCACTGTTACAAACCGTGGGAGAAATGTTTGAAAAGAAGCTCAATCGCCCCACGGTTACAAACCGTGGGAGAGATAAACTACATAAATTTCTCTGCAAAACCCTCTCTCACGGTTTGTAACCGTGAGCACACTATACTTCCAACATTTTCTGATATCTTTTTAGTTCCTCCAAAACATTGCTTTTTACATGAATAAAATTTTCCAGTCCTTCGGCTTTTAGCTTATCAACTAATGCAGAAGGATAGCCGGCCA
>WGDP01000066.1 GCA_015493215.1 Bacteroidales bacterium
GTATTATATTACAGCACAATGTGTTATGCTATTATATTATTAATTCCCCTCCCCAGTTTTATCCGTTTAAAAAAACAACTTTACTATATTTTTGCAATATCTCTTTTAGTTGTACTTTTTATTTTCAACCAAAACACTTATGGACAGGATTCAATTGAAACATCAGCGGCAAAGTATTTTTATACCCAATCACAAGATTCTGCATCAATGGCATTAAATATCGGGGGAGAAAACAATGATATGTTTTTAGATAATTTATTAGTACCCGGTGATACACTTGGATCCATACCATTGGATATTATTGAAATTAATAGTCAAAACAAAATATACGTATATGGACAAAATCAAGTTATAATTGTTAATTCTCTAACAAATATCGTGGAGGACACAATAAACTTAACACACAGTATTTATTATCCATCTGTAAATAACTATATTGGGCAGGCATTCAGCTCAGAAAAGCATTTTGCTTATAATCCCAATACAGAACTACTGTATTGCGCAACCGAAGGTATGAGAATTATAGCAATTAATGTTGTTAATAATAGTTGGAATGAGGTGGTTGCAAGACCTGCCGAGCTTAATAGTCAATGGTATGCTTATCAAATATTAAAATATGATACTCGAAAAAACAGATTGTATTGGGTTGTTTCAAAAGCAGCCGGAAACGAGTCAAATATTTTTATTTATAATGCAAACTCATTAAACCTGTTACAAAATTTACACTATGCTATGACCATTGAAGATATTGCCATAAATGACACGAAGAATGAATTTTACCTAAGTCTTGGAAAAGAATACAGAATATACAATGACAACGATTATACCTACACCGTTTTTGGAAGCCAAGTTGACCAAGCCGGAGGTTTACTATACATACATACTGCCAACATACACAAACTGTTTTGCTTTACCAGAACTTATCAATTTACGTCAACTTCAATATATGTAGTTGATTTTAATAATGCCAATAATATTTCTTCCTTTCCATCGCCATTACCTACCGAAACAGCATGTTATTATAGTACTAATGACGATAAAATTTACGTTGGTTTTGATTTTTACCAAACAGGGCAGCATGATGTTTATATATTAGATCCATATAATTATACTGTTGTCAATAGTTTAAATACAAATATATACACCTCAAATATATATAATGATGTACATTCGTTCAATGAACTGGGAAACAAGATAATTGTTTCTAAAAATAATGAGATTAGTGCATTTGACAAGACGAATCAAAATTTGCAGCTAATAAAAAAGGGTGTCCACAATATTTTTTTCAGGGCGGTTACCGCGTCAGGAAAAGTTTTTGTAATTAGTACGTGGACAGGTTCGCTTGATGTTATCGATGCCAGCCTGAATGTTATCAATTCTATAAATTTGGGAGAACCGTTATTTTTCGGATGTTACAATGGCAATGAACATAAAATATATTTTTATAACAAGCATTTTCAAGATAATAGCAAAGTTTATATTTTAAACACGTTGACCAACGATATAAATTATGTTTCGGTTGGCAGTAATGTTTCTGATGTGCTTTTTGATGCAGTAACTGACAGAGCTTACGTGTCGTCTTATAGCGATGAAACCAAAATAAAAGTAATTGACGGAAAAACTGATTTATTACTACCATCGTCACAATGGGTACAATTGGGACACGGGTATTGCGGTAAAATGTTTATTGCTCCCAACAGAAAACTATATTGTGTCGTGGGTATGGATAACAATCTCGGTTCAGGAATCGAAGTAAGAGATGCCGCTAATAATTTTGCGCTGCTAAAATATCAGCCTGTTAATGTTACAGGTGCCTTGGACGGGGAGTTTTGTTACAATACAAAATATTCAGCCATTTATGCAACATTGCGAGATTTAAATGGCTATTCAACTTTTGGGCAATTTTTGGAGATTAACGGGAAAACAAACAATATTACCACTTATACAGTTGCGCCCTATCCATACAAAATGGTATGTAATGATTATAATAATAAAATATACTTTGAATACATTGATGCGAGCAGCACATATTTAAGTGTTTTTAGATGTGATGAACACACCTTTGGACAAATTCAAATTGGGCACGAAGTTAGGTCTCTTGAGTATGCCCCTGACAGAAACGCGATATACGTACTTTATCCGGAAACAAAAAATGCGAGAATAGGTACTATTATTGATGAAACGCTCGTATCGGAAATTAATGTACCGGCTACAAGTATTACTTTAAAGTACAATCCTTTTAACTTTAATTTATACGTGTATGTGCCCTATAATGCCGGCAAGCAATATGAACAAGAAGTTTTTGAATTAGTTTACGAAGATCCTGATAATGATGGTGAAGGTTCCTTTACAACCATGAACTATGTTTCGTTAAAAAATAAAAACATGAACCGGGTTCTCGGGACTTTGCTAAATAACGATTTGATTATAGATCCGGATAGCAACAAACTTTATGTTGCGAATGGTGGCTTTAGCAACATATCGGTTATTCAGTGTAAAGGCGATCAGGATGCTTTTGTAAAAGGCGAAAACTGGATATCGTTTCCGAGGCTTCAGCGGCAAAACAACGACCCCGTTGAAACAAAAAGTGTTTTAGAAAAAATTGTACCATTGCCTGAGAAACTCGATCTTGAGGGCAGAAAAGATCAGAATAATATAGCGTATCATGCTACCAAAAATTATTCAAACTGGAACACGAGTAATTTACCAAGTGTTCAGTCCACGAGGGGCTATATTTTAACTATAACCGACCCCCATGCTCAGTTTGTATTGCCATACAACGGTAGTCGCTTGAACCCAACGACCCCAATCACGATATATGCAGGGTATAAAAACTGGGTGGGATATTTTTTGCCCTGGCAACAGGATCCGTTTGATGCCCTTACCAATGTTTTACCTGATTTAAAAAGCATCAAGGGGCAATACTGGGCTGCCGCCAACATGGGAACACCTTCTGATCCTGATTGGATTTCCACGAAGCCATACCCGCTACATTACGGTGATATGCTTATTTTAGAGCCTTTTACAACCACATCGTTTATTTGGCTAAACACCCTTAACCCCGGGGATATGCAAACTTTTGAAGACACGCAACATTACAGCTATACCCCTCAGGGCGATTACACCCCTGTTTTTATTGAACCTGACACCACTCACATGCCGGTTGAAATAGGAGCTTTTGTAAACGACAGTTGCGTGGGAGCTGTAAAGGTTAATCCTGACGACACGCTTGTTTTAATAAGAGGATATATACCCGAAAACTCGAACGATAGTCTTGTTTTCGAGAACTATTACGGCAACAAGTCAACCGAGAAACATGTTGTAAACACCTATTTTGTTTACAACAAGGATAGTCGGGTAAACGAAAAACGTTGCATCAGGTCAGGAGAACATGCAGATTTCTACCTTGTATCGTTTAATGGCCGCCGGAAGGAAAATACAATAGGCAACAGCAATCCGTTTCCTGTTAAAGTATTTCCCATTCCGGCAGGAAATTTTATTAATGTGGAATACAACTTGCGAAAAGGTTCGGAAATAACCATTTCATTATACAATATTGAAGGACAAATAACCGCTGTATTTCTCGCCAACCAATATCGTGGAGCAGGTGTGCATACCGAACGTTGGAAATTGCAAAAAAGCAACGGTGAAAAAATGATGAAAGGAATTTACGTGTTGAAAGTAAGCTCGGAAAGCGATATCGTGTTTAAAAAAATCATCGTTAACAGGTGGTAGTTTTAACCTGATTTTGTGAATATTAATAACAAAAACCTGCTTAATCGGGCTTTTAATCTAAAAGCCCGATTAAGCTTAAGTTAACAATCACCAACCAAACAATCAAACTGATGAGATATATTTTAATGCCTGTTATTTTTTTCTTTGTTTTCGTTTCGACTTCATTTTCTGATACTTTAACGGTAAAACAGGATGGCACCGGCAACTACCTGAAAATCCAGGATGCCATTAACCAGGCAGTTCACGGTGATTTTATTTTGGTTTACCCGGGCGTTTATCACGAAAATGTCAACTTTTTAGGTAAAACCCTGCTGTTATCAAGCCTTTATTATCAAAACCCTTCCGACTCCATCGTTGACCAAACCATTATTGATGGTAACCATTCGGGGAGTTGCATCAGGCTTATATCGTACGAGGAAAATTGCTTTATTAACGGTTTCACCCTAAGGAATGGAACCGGGACATTGCCTTTTCCCGAGGCATCAAAAAAATTTGGTGGTGGAATTTATGTGTGGCACAGCTCGGTTTCCATCGAACATTGTCACATACATGATAACACTGCTACCTTTGGAGGGGGTATTGATGCGGAATTTTCTTTTTGTAATTTGGCTGGCAATAAAATTTACAACAATCACGCGCATTGGATTGGAGGAGGTTTAGATGTTGCAACGGAAGGAGGTTATGCTTCGCAAGTATATTTTGACTCGAACGACTTGAACAGTATTTACCTGAACTATGCGCCGGTTGGCTACGATATCACGATAAACGAGCCGGTAGTCAGTAATTTGATACACCTCGATACAGGATCCGTGGTTTCGCCGAACTATTATTATATTGCCTCGATAAATTGGGAAATAACACCTATTAACAACCTCTCCTGGCAAGTCGATCATGCAAAACTTACTCGTGTTAACGGTGATGTTTATGTTAATCATTTAGG
>WGDP01000067.1 GCA_015493215.1 Bacteroidales bacterium
ATAATACAAAATTTTGGGTTCAGTCCAATGGAGGTGTATCAGTAGGTGCATATTCAGCAGCTCCAGTCAACGGTTTGCTGGTAAAAGGGGATGTTGTTCCCTCAACGTCAAAAGGAGCTGATTTGGGTACCTCAATTCTCCCCTGGGACGACATATATTACGATGACCTGCACAGTATGGGTGCCGCAGCCTTTACCGACAGAGCAGTTACCAAAGAGTTGCTAAATCATCCGCCCAAAGCAAAACCGGCAGGAGCTTTCGACGAAAAAACCGAAAAAGGCCTTAAAGAACTCGACCCCAACTCCGTTCCGCCCGCCCTAAAAGACGGCTACGATTTGCTCACCGACGAAATGACCACCTACAACTACAAAGCCAACTACGAGCAGCAGGTGATTATTGAAAAACAAGAAGCAGCTTTAGCCAAAGTAAAACAAGAAAATAAACAGTTGAAAGCTCTGTTGCTAAAGCTTGAAAAAAGGATAGAGAAATTGGAAAAAAAATAAAATCAAAGGTAGGAATTTGGTTTCCGCCCGCCCAACGCCCCGACCGCAAGGAAGGGGCGGAGGAAGGGTTATTAAGAAACAAGAAACAAGAAACAAGATAAAAGATAAAAGAAAAAAGTCCCGATAGCTCCGATAACTATCGGAGGAGGGAAGAGACAAGACAACATCGACCGCAGGGCGACAACCAACGTTTGCGCAGCAAACCAATAACGCGAGCCTCCCGGCGAGCAAATGACAGCGAAGCAAATGACAATTTAATGACGCCCGAAGGGCAAATGACATCGACCAACGGGAGATAAATCACGCCCACAGGGCAAATGACAGCCGACTAAAAGGAGGCTAAATACCGCCCGCAGGGCAAATAACGGCGACTGCAAGGAGCCAAATGACAGCCGAAGGCTAAGCAAAGCAAATGAGCAAAAAAAATCAACCTGTTTCAGTACAATAAAAAAAGCCTTCCCGTTTCCGGGAAGGCTTTTTTAAGGTTATATGGAAAAGTGCTTATCGAACGATAAGTTTTTTAACAGCACGTTTTCCGTCTTTACTAATGATATTTACAAAGTAAATACCTGTTGTAAGATTGCTTGTGCTTAACTGTACCTGACGGCCGGTTTTAAAGTTAACATTGGTTTTAGCAATTACTCTTCCGGTAATATCGCTGATAAATACGTTGGCTTGTGTGTTAAACACATCACCTTCGGTACGAATGTTAACATAATTTTGAGCCGGGTTAGGATACAACATTACGTTGGCATTGTATAAAACATGCTCGTCCAAACCATCTACATAATAAGGCCCGCCTGCAAGTTCAAGGTCACCCAGTAATGAGTTGTCGCTCCAGTTGTTGCCGTTACCATACCATACACTTTGGTAATCGCGGCCAACACCGTTGTCCGAATCATTGTTGCCAAGACTCCAGCCAATGGTTCTTCCTTTACCGGGAGCAAAACCAAACTGAGCCCAGCCTAAACGCAGCTCGATAGAATAACCATCGCTGGTAGTTTTCCAAATTGATTCTTCGTTGGTTATTGGAACACCGTCGGCTTTAACCCAAAGGGTTGATTCGTCTTTGGCATCCATAATCAACTGGGTATCGAAACTTTCAGCGCTATAGGTACCGTCTTTACTGTTGTCGCCATCAATGTACATCTCAACAGCATCGTTGTCCCAAGGGTTACCCGAGCCTTCAACAACAGCATCAACAACATGAACACCAATATATAAACAAGTGTCATCCCAGAGGGTTCCCCAGGTAACGGTATTGTTTATGGGGCCTGTTCCGGCAGCAAGAATATCACTTCCGTAAGCCAAGTTATATTCTGATAAATCGCCATCAATTACAGGAGGTGTTGTGGTGTATTGTGCCATAGCAACAGCATCGCCTGACAAGGCTTCGCCGAAGTTAAAAGCACCGGTAATACAGTCGAACGAAATACGGTAACGTCCTGCTGTGGCGGGAACTCTTGGGCCGCCTAAGGTAGCAGTACCTGTTGGAAACTCGTCAGAACCCCAGCTTACTGTGCTTGAAGCATCTTTACGGAATACTACATCGTATGCATTATCAAGATCGTAAGTGCCTACATAATTGGTTGTGTTATCCAAAGCAAGCTGGTTACGTAGTTTAACATCGCCAATGGTTTCGTTGTAAAGGCTGATGCAACCACAGCTTAAAGCACCGTAATTTAAATCGCCAAACGAAGAGGTACCATCAAAGTCTTGCATGCCGCCATTCCATACAAAGCGGTAGGCGACACCTTCGCCATTGTCATCGCCAACCATTACATCAATACCTGCCTGGCCACCGGTTTCGGGTGTTACATTCAAGGCGTCATAAGGAATGGCTACCTCAACAGAATATCCGCTATCGGTAAGAACGGCTCCACCCAAAACTTCAATTCCTTCGGGGCCATTTACTACAGTAATATTGCCATTGCTGGCAACGGCTACATGAACATCGTGTTCATCGTAAGGGCCACCTGATTTATCACCGTCGAAGAAAACGTCAACAGTATCACCAACAGTAACGGTGTCGTCTTTAACATCCACGCCCACATACATATAATCGGCGTTCCATGCAGCTCCAAAATAAGCTTCGATGGGATTTTCGGTGGGTGTTCCTTCGGCAGTTGCCGAAACAGGCTGTGAGATACTCCAGTCAGGTTCATCAAGACTTCCGTCAGGATTTATGGCAAATACCTGAGGAGCAACAATGGCGTTACCAAGACGCTCGAAACTGAAATCATGCGACAAGCAGTTATAGGAAATATTATATTTTCCACCGGGCACATTAATTTGAGCGGCAGCATCGTTTACAGCTTGTCCCGAAGGGAAAGTTCCACCCCAAACATCGGTAAAAGTAGGATCGGCATCTATACGGAATAACAACTTGGTACTTGAAGTAAAATTGTAGGTTAGTGAAAACTGGCTTGGATATTCGGCATCACGAACAAGATAAACATCGGTTGGAATTCCGGTACCATCGTCGCCCCATGTGTTGAAATCGCCCACCATACCTACTTCGCCACAAACATCGTTGTTTGGTGTAAAAGTGTATTGTTTGGTGTCGTAGTCAAAGGTAACATCGTAAGTTCCGGCAACTAAAGGAATGTTGTCGCCGTTAGGCTCGCCAACACCTGTTGGCCAATCACTTGAACCCCAGTTGTTTGTCCAGTCGTCGTTTTCGCGGAATTTAACTTCCGAATCGGCAAACCACGAGCGGGTAAGTTTCCATAAGTTAGGATTGGTTGCATCGCGATGCATTGGAATATCACCATTCCAGTTTATAAAAGCACCTATCACGCTGATGTTTCCCGAAGTGTGGACAAAATTGTACTCTCCGGTAGCGCAGTTAAAGCTAACGGCATAATCGGTAGTTAAACCTTCATCATCCAAAGGAACCTGAATATTGGGTCCGTCTTGAGTTCCTGTACCTGTCGGGAATCCATCTCCACCCCAGTTGGTTCCCCAATCGGAGTTGGCACGGAATTTTAGTTCGATAATGCCATTGGAGTCGGCATCCATTCCTGAATTAAGAGTTAAAATAACACTCCACTGGTCGGGATCAGTTGTGCTGCGAGTCATCCAGTAGTCAGCTGCCCAACCGTTAAATTCGCCGATAAGGCCAATATTGCCACAAGTTGCAGTAAAGGTATAAGCACCGGTTCCACAATTAAACGCAACTTTATAGGTGCCATAAGGAACCTGAATATTGGGTCCGTCTTGAGTTCCTGTACCTGTCGGGAATCCTTCACCACCCCAGTTGGTTCCCCAGTCGGAGTTGGCACGGAATTTCATTTCGATAATGCCATTGGTATCGGCATCTTCGGCTTCGGTAACGGTAATATAACCCCACCACATGTCAGGGTCGGTTGTATTACGGGTTAAAAACAGGTCGTCAGCCCAACCGTTGAATTCACCTATTAAACTAATGTTACCACATGTAGTTGTAAAGGTGTAATCTCCTGTTGTACAGTTAAACGATACTTGGTAAGAACCATAAGGAACCTGAATGTTTTCTCCGCCTTGTACTGCTGTACCTGTCGGGAAATCAGTACTTCCCCAGTTGGTTGCCCAATCGTGGTTGGCACGAAACTTCATTTCTACAATGCCATTGGTATCTAAATCATCGTTTACGCCAACAGTAATATATCCCGAAAACATATCAGGATTATTCATGTCGCGGGTCAACATAATATCGTCGGCCCAGTTTGTCATTTCACCAATCAGGCCAACCTGGCCGCACTGGCTCATTGCATTGAATGACATAAAAATAGCCATCAATACAGTAAAAAATAAACCTCTCTTCATATTGTAAATTTTTGGTTAATAAATAATGAAAATAATTTTTGCTAAGGTAACAGTTTTTTACAAAAAAAACTAAACTATTAAATTGATACATAAACTTTATCAAAAAATTACTACCCTGTCATTTTAAATCCTTTACGAAAACGTTTGCGCCAAACAATAACGCAATTTGTTTAAAAACATATTAAATAATGGGAAACTTATCTAAAATGGAATACACAGGTGAAAAAAATTATATAATAAACAGATATACAGACTGGTATAAAAGTGATAAATTGTATGATTTTTAAAAAAAGATTGTTACTTTTAAAGCATGATTATTATCATTGTGTTAATAATTCCTAAATACCTATTTTTGTGATGCAATTTTAAATTAACCAAAAAAATAAAATATGTTTTATGATTACTAATCTGTTAAAATCCAAGTTTGTACAGGTTTTCATGATTGGTTTGTTCGCCATAAGTAGTGTGGCGGCTCAAAACAAAATGATTACCGGAACAGTTACCGACAGCAAGACGGGCGAAACCCTGATTGGTGTTAATGTTACATTCGCAAACGACCCGTCGCAAGGTACAATTACCGATATCGACGGGAAATATCAACTTTCGGTACCCAAAACGGTTACCGCGCTCTCCTTTTCGTATGTTGGCTACACCACGCAGGTGGTTGACATAACCGCTGATGTAATGAACATCAAGTTGGTACCGGGCGAGCAATTGGACGAAGTGGTTGTGGTTGGTTATGGTACCCAGTCGGCCAAAGAGGTTACCAGTGCTGTTACCAGCGTTAAAGCCGCCGACTTTAATAAAGGTAATATTACCGACCCTGTACAGTTGATTCAGGGTAAGGTGGCAGGCCTTTCCATCGCCAAGCCGGGCAACGACCCCAACCAAAGTTATAACATCCGGTTGCGCGGTCTTTCAACCTTTGGTTCCAACACCGAGCCACTCATTATCATTGATGGGGTACAGGGTGCATCGCTCAACTCGGTGGATCCCGACGACATTGCCTCCATGGATGTGTTAAAAGATGCTTCCGCCACTGCCATTTACGGTACACAGGGCGCCTCGGGGGTTATTATTATTACCACCAAAAAAGGACACTACTCGCCCGATGGAGAAAAGTTTCATGTACAGTTTAATACGTCGCTTACCAGCGAATCGGTGGACAGAAAATTAGATGTTCTTTCAGCTTCCGATTACCTTTCAATACCCAACTCGGTTGATTTTGAACACAACACCGACTGGATGACCGAGCTTACACAAAAAAGCTTGTCGCAGGGTTACAACCTTGCTATTGATGGTGCTACCAAAAACTCCAGTTACCGGGTTTCGTTTAACTATCGTAATGCAAATGGTATTGTTTTGGGCACAGGGTTTAAACGTTTAAACGGAAAGTTAAATTTTACCCAACGTGCTTTAAACGACAAATTAACCCTGGATTTTAACCTTTCGGCAACCCATCGCGACGAAGAGTACAGCCCCAGCGAAGCTTTTGGTGCTGCTGTAAGGTTCAACCCAACTGCTCCTGTGATGGCCGACGATGATTTCTCGCAAGAGTGGGGCGGATATTTCCAGCGTCAGGCCTTTGCCTTTTACAACCCCAAAGCCATGATTGAGCAAAGTACCATGGACGGTAGAAAAATGAATGTGATTGGAAGTTTAAAGGGGACTTTAGAACCTATTAAAGATTTAAAAATTAGCGCTTTTTATTCACGAACCTACAACAGTGATGTGTATGGTTCGTATTGGAGTAAAAAGGCATATTATACTCCTTATGCTGTGGGTAGTCACAAAGGTTTTGCCCGCAAGGAAAACCAAAACAGATTTAACCATCTTTTTGAAGCCATTGGCAGTTACCAAAAAGATTTTGGCGGATTAAATGTAAAAGCCATGGTTGGTTATTCGTTCCGTGAAGACTATTTTGACAATGTTTGGGCCTACGGCGAAGGGTTTATTACCGATGAATTTACCTATAATAATATTGGTTCTTCTTCCACCAGTCTGGCCAACAACGAATCGCGCGGTACGTATGCAAACAGCTCGCGCCTGATTGGTGCTTTCGGTCGTGTTAATTTAAATTATAAAGAGATAGCTTTTATTACAGCTAATTTCAGAAGAGACGGATCATCCATGTTTGGGGAAAATAAAAAATGGGGAAATTTCGGCGGTGTAAGTGCCGGCCTTGATTTTGCTAAGATTTTCGACCTCGGCATTGTTGACCGTTTAAAACTGAGAGGTGGCTACGGAACAGTAGGAAACCTGCCTCCAAGCCCCTATCTTTCAAAGAATTTGTATAACGTTTCCAACGAGAAGTTTTTCTACAATGGAACCTTTATTAATGCCTACGCTCCCATTCGTAACGATAATCCCAATTTACAGTGGGAAGTTAAAAAGGAGTTGGATATAGGTCTTGATTTTTACTTGTGGGATTATCGCATTGGTGGTACCATCGACTATTATAAAAGCACCAGCTCACAGCTGATTTTGTATGCCAGAGTGCCGGTTCCTCCGTTCCCTTCCGATCACATGTTCATTAATCTCGGGGAGCTTACCAATTCGGGACTTGAATTTTCGGTGGATGTTCACGCCATCAAAAAGTCAACATGGACATGGACAACAAGTGTAAACTTTACCAAATATTTCGATACAAAACTGGATAAA
>WGDP01000068.1 GCA_015493215.1 Bacteroidales bacterium
AATAACCCGCATAGGGCATAATTTGAACGTTTTGAGCAAAATTGATTACCGGCATCATGGCAACTAAAACGATGAGGAGAAATACTTTTTTCATAGTTACTTTTTTATATTATTTAATTTTAAACAATTTCTTTATTAAGAAGCGGTAAAAATAAAAAAATAATCACTCTCTTATTATTTTCCCCGAAACAGTGCGTTTAAATTGCTTTTGAATAATTATCTCTTTGGGCACTTCAAATTTTTCGACTTTTAGTTTTATCTTTTGCAACAGGTTATTTACGTCGAGAGCCTCGGAACTTTCTACATACATAATTAACTTAGCACCAAATATTTCATCGGCTTTGCCCGAAAAATAAAAGGGCTTGCTACAGACACCCTCCAGTTTTTTTTCAATTTCTTCAGGAAACAATTTAACACCTCCGCTAACCACAACATTATCAATGCGCCCAAGCACTTTAAAACTACCATCGTTATTAAACACGGCCAAATCGTTTGTAACAAGGTTACGAACGCCAAGGTGTTCGGCATCAATTACTATTCGTCCGTCTTGTTGCGATATGGAAACATTTTCCATGGGTGTGTAAGCCGGTGAAGCCATATCACCATTCACTCTTCGCAAAGCAACATGCGTAATGGTTTCGGTCATGCCGTAAGTATGCCACACTTTTGTTTTAACATCCTGAAGTTTTTTTTCCAAAGCAGAGGGAATTTTATCGCCACCAACAATCAGCTTATCTATGGTGTTGAGCAATCCACTACCCTCTTCACTTTTAAGCAGTGAGGAAACCTGAGCGGGTGTCATGGCCGAGAAGTCGATGGCAGCCTCTTCAAACGCCGGTGACAAGGTCGGTTCTACGCAATAAAGGTTGTATCTGCCCAAAATTGCCCTGACAATCATTAATTTACCGGCGATGTATTTAACCGGCAGACAGAGCAAAGCGTTGTCGCCTTTTTTTAAATCAAAGAACCGGTTGGTGGCTTCGGCGCTGGCTTTTACATGCTCTTTAAGCAGCGATATTGTTTTGGGTGTTCCGGTGGAACCGGAGGTGTTTACTTTAATGGTGTCGGAATCGGAAAGCCAGTCGATGATAAAATAAAAAATATCTTTTTTCCAGGGTGTGATAACCCAGCCGTCCCTTAATTGGGTATAGGCATAGTTGAGTGCCCATTTTTCGTTGAAAGCGCCAAAATTAAGGCGCAACAGGTTTTGTGCTTTATTCATCACGCGCAAAAGTAAAATTAAAATAATTTAAACAGACCCCCTTTTTCCGCACCGCAGAAAAGATTTTACCCCAAGCTCGTTCGGATTTGTAATCCGAACGACATAACGTACTGGTATTAATCGTATTACATTTCTTTTGGATTACAAATCCAAAAGAGCTAAATTGATGAAGAGCTAAATTGGAAGCTTTTGCACCTACTTTGCAATTTTTATAAGCTTCTTTTTAAGATAGGGCAAAAACAGCGATACAACAGCAAGTGCAATAATAATAAGGCTGCCGGGACGGGTAAAGAAATCAGTCCAATCGCCTTTTACCAACGAGAGCCTCAGGTTTTCTTCAATCATTTTGCCAAGAATAAGCCCGAGCACCACCGGTGCTGTGGGAAAATCACCTCTTTTTAACAGCCACCCCATTATTCCGAAAGCGATACACACCCCCACGTCGAACACCGAGTTTTGTATAAAATAGCTGCCGATAAACGACAACGCAAGAATAAGCGGATAAAGCAACGATTTTGGCGCGGCAATTATTTTTATCCATAGTTTGTTGCCCAGCAATCCCACAAAAAACATAAAAATATTGGCAAAAAACAGGCTGATGAAAACGCCGTAAACCAGTCCCGGTTCTTTACTAAAAAGTTCCGGTCCCGGGTTTAACTTATGAATCATCAACGCGCCAAGTAGTACGGCTGTGGAGGCGCTACCGGGAATTCCCAGCGTTAACAGCGGCACCAAAGCACCACCTACCGATCCGTTGTTGGCAGCTTCGGGAGCAGCTACCCCTTCCAGCGAACCTTTACCAAATTCTCCGGGGTGTTTGCTGGCATTTTTTGCGCTGTCGTAGGCAATAAAGGTGGCAATGGTTCCGCCTGCTCCGGGAATACAGCCCACCAGCGTACCAATAACCGATGAGCGCAGCATCACATTTTTTAATTTCACAAGTTGCTTTACAGGAATGGTTTGTGAGAGGTCAACACGAGCGGCCTCTTTGGGTTGTATGTGGTCGCCCTTTTCAATGCGATAAAAAATTTCGGCAAGCGCAAACAAACCGATTAGCGCGGGAATAAACTCAACGCCTTCGGCCAGTTGGGGAATGCCCATGGAGAAACGCGAAAAGGGCAACTGTGTATCAAATCCGATGGTAACAAGCAACAGCCCAATTCCGGAAGCGATAAATCCTTTTAAAGGACTTTTCCCTGCCAGTGATGAGATGATGGTGAGGCCAAACACCCCGAGGGCAAAATATTCGTACGATTCGAACGAGAGGGCAATTTTTGCCAGCGGCACCGAAAACAGAATCAGGATGATGGTTCCCACCAAGCCGCCAACGGTAGAAGCCGTAAGAGATGTCATTAAGGCATAAAGCGGTTTTCCTTTTTTGGTAAGCTCGTAGCCGTCGAAGGTGGTGGCAACGGCTCCGGGTGTTCCAGGCGTATTGATGGCAATGGCGGTAATGGAGCCTCCGTAATTGGAGGCAAGATAGACCGACACCAGCAACACCAGCGCACTGATAGCATCCAGCCCAAAGGTAACCGGCAACATAAGCGCCACACCGATGGAGGGCGAGAGGCCAGGCAAAACACCCACCATAATGCCGATAACTACGCCTGTAATCATCATCAGGATTGGCAAAAACTGCCCGAATTCCTGTAACCCTAACCAAAAATCGTTTAATGCTCCCATACTTCTGTTATATAAACCACCATCCTTGCGGCAAATCAATATGCAACAGCAAATTAAAAACTAAATAGCTAAACAAAACAAACCCAAACGAACCTGTAATCATAAACGCTGTTTTTCGATATTTCAGCACATACATGGCTGCCAAAATAAAAAGCGGTGTGGTAAGATAGTATCCTGCCCACTGCATAAAAACCAAATAGGCAAACAGCAAAGCAATGACTATCCAAACGGTTTTTATGTCGGAGACTTGCTCTGTTTCAGGTTTATTCATCTCCGTGAAAATCAACATAAGGCACAACACAACCAAAACCACAATCCATAGTTCGGGAATAAGTGCCGGGCTGGTAATGTTAATTTCATCAGGAATTTGAAACAGCGTTGTCTGGTAGAAAAAAAACAGCGCTACACTCATTATTCCACCGGCAACCCATTGGCTATATTCGACAAATCTAATGCGAAACCTGTTGATGGCAAGCAGCAGCAGAAACATACCTGCCGTAATTATCAAAAAGACAATACTTAAGGGAAGCCTGCTTTTTTTAACATATTCAACCAGCAGCCCCGCTTTGTTCAAATAGTGTTTGGTATTTTTTACTTCGCGATGAATGCGACGGGTAAACTGCGCTTCATCTTCAAAATTGGAAAATACGTAAGTTTCGTTGCAGTACAACTTCCAATCCTTATCGTTTACAACCTTTTGAAGAACCGAGGTGAGGTATTTTACCGCTTCATCGGGAACCCCTCTTTTAAGGGCAAACCCGCGCCACATCGACTCATCAAGATTGTATCCCTGTTCCTTAAAAGTGGCCACATCCGGTAAGGCAGGCAATCGCTGCTTACTTGCGATGGCAATAATGTTTAATCCTGTTTTGCCTTTTATGTCGGCCGGATTGCCCACATAAATGGCGGCCTCATTTCGCATAATGGCTAAAACCGATTGCGGCCCCGATTTGTAATCAATCCACTTCACGTTATCAATACCGAGTGTTTTCCAGGTGGTTAGCGCCATTAAATGGTCGCGGCTGCCTGTCCCCGGCCCTATCCAAACCTGCGTTTTGCCACTGTTGGCATCCTTAATAACATCTTTTAGTGTCAGCAGGTTTCTTTTGCGGCTGGCTATAATGGCTTCCGGGTCGGAAATCATATTGGCAATAAATCTGAAATCATCAAGGTTAACTTTGCTTTTATTGACAATTAAAGTGGAAAGGAAAGATTTGGTAACGCCAAGCATGGTGTATCCGTCGGCTTTTGAATCAATTACATGCTGCATGGCTACCACGCCCTGCGTACCGGGACAGTTTTCGACAACAAAAGGAACTTTGCTGTACTTTTTTGCAATGGCGGCGGTTTTTCTCGCCATAAAGTCGATGGCGGAACCCGGCTTAGAATGAACCACAATGGTGATTGGCTTTGAAGGATATGCCGCTTCACGGCCAATCCCGGAGTAAAGATACCCCAGAAGCCCGAGGTACAGAATGATAACCAGTCCGGCGATGTAGTGCTTTGTGCTCATGCGAAACAAAAATAATCAAATAGTAATGTCAGATGTTTGGATTGAGTAAAAACTGTGGAGCGTTTTAATAGTACACTGATTGGACTGATAAAACTGATTGTTATGATTAGAAGGAGAAAATCAGTCAAATCATAATAATCGGTGTTCTACCTGGTTTGATAAAACCCTTAGCACATCAAAACAGGAAATAGTACCCTTCAGGTAAATAGTGATAACAGGCTGTTTATCAGTTACGAAACCCTTCTGATATATTCGTTCAAGCTGTCCGTTTCGTTAAGGCCGAGTTTCTTTTTAAGACGGTAGCGGGCACTTTTTACGGTATGGGGTGACACGTTTAGCAACGAGGCCGCTTCTTTAACATTCAAATTGAGTTTTATGAGTGCGCAGTGCCGTAAATCGTTGGTGCTAAGTGCAGGGTTTTTCTCTTTCAGGTTCTTAAAAAAGTTTTGGTTAACCTCCTCGAAATACATTTTAAAAAGGTTCCACTCCTTTTCTGTCCGCATGTTCCTTGCCAGCAACAGGTTAATTTTTTTCAGATTTTGACGAAACTCGGGTTTTATTTTTCCGGTAAGTTCTTCGAGCTGCTGTTTTACATCCTGGAGCATTTTATTTTTCTGAACCATGTTAAGGGCATGGGTGCTCAGCTGCTTGCTTTTAAACAAAATCTCCTGCTCCATCTCCTGTTGCTTTATACGCTTGGTTTCAAGCTCCTGCTCTGCCAGTTGTTTTTCCTGTTTCAGGATTTTTTCCTGTTGTATCGAAATTTGCCGCTCCTTTCTACGCTTTTGCAACACCAGCAATCCTCCCACTACGATTAATCCTGCCAAAATAAAAATTATGTAATAATATTGCGTTTCTCTCCATTTTAGCTTCTCCTGCTCATGGGTAAGCAGCTCAATTTTTTGCTCTTTACGTATGTTCTCATATTTCGATTCCATATTGGTAAGCCTTGTACTTAGCAAACCCATTTCAAGGCTGTCCTTCATTCGTGAATAATCCTCAAAATAGCTCAGTGCTTTGTCAGCATTTCCCCGCTTTTTGTTAATCTTGTATAGCTGCAACAAACTCTCATTTATTACTATTGATTTTTTTGACTCGAAGCCCAGCCTTAAGGCATCATTCAAATATATTTCCGCCGAATCAAGCATGCCAAGGCTGATGTAGTATTTTCCCAACGACAACATGATGCTTGCCGTTTGAGATGAATCGCCCAGGCTAATGTAAATTCTCCGTGCGTTATTTAACCTTTTATAAGCTTCATCGGCTCTACCCGATTCAATCAACGCCAAACCAATATTTTCATCGGAAGTAGCAATCCCGTCATCTACACCTATCTTTTCATAAATACGTTTTGCCTCCCTGAACAGCATAATGGCCGAATCGTATTTTTTATCAAACTCAAGATAGATGGTACCCAACGA